>NZ_JABAEE010000111.1:0-15424 GCF_023701885.1 Pseudomonas sp. CG7
GCGATGAAGAGGCTGTAGTAGCGGTAGGCGACCAGGTAGATGGCCACGGCGGCGACGACGATCCAGAGGGCGTTGATGGGTTCGCCGCGGCGCAAGGCCACGACACTCAACGCACAGGCTCCCAGAACAGCCACGGCAAACCAGGCGAGGTGTTTAACCAGACGGGTTGTCATTGCGTGTCTCCTGCCGATATCCAGTGGATTGCGGCGATTGTTTTTATAGTGTGCCCCGGCTATTCGGAGCCGGCCCAATATCCCTGCAACGGGTCAATAAATAAATCCGTAGTACTACGTAGAACCGCGATTCCCTGTGGGAGCGAGCCTGCTCGCGAAAGCGGAGTGTCGGTAAATAGTGATTTATCTGACCCACCGCCTTCGCGAGCAGGCTCGCTCCCACAGTTTTGAGCCTCATATCCGTTAGGGTTGTTGGGCGCACACGGGATTGGCATATGATGCCCACCATTCGCCTCCCCGCCGAGCCCGGACAGGAGTACAGATGCTGCTCAAACACAACATCGTCGCCCTCGGGATCTTGCCGCTGGTCCTGGCCATCGCGGTCATCTGCGCCCTGGTGATCTCGCTCAACCGCCAATTGGGCGATCAACAGGCGCAACTGATCGAAGACAGCATCCTGGCGAGCAAGCGCGCCGAGCTGAAGAACTATGTCGAGATGGCGCAGAGCCTGATCGCCCCGCTGTATGACGACGGCCAGGGCGACGCGCGCGCGCAACAGCAGGTCCTGGAAGAACTGCGCAAGCTCAGCTTCGGCATCAACGGTTACTTTTTCGTGTATGACCGCCAGGGTCGCAGCCTCATGCATGCCCGCCAGTCGGAATTGGTCGGGCAGTATCTTTGGGACATGAAGGACCCCAAGGGCCTGCCGGTGATCCAGGCGTTGATCAGGAGCGCCGAGTCAGGCGATGGTTTCCAGCGCTACGCCTGGAACAAGCCCTCCTCCGGCCAGGTGACCGACAAGTTGGCCTACGTCGTGAGGCTCGACAAATGGGGCTGGACGCTTGGCACGGGGATCTACCTGGAGGATGTCGAACGCGCCACCCACCAAGCCCGTGACGAAGTCGCCCATGGCATCCACACCACCATGCAAGCCATCGCGGCCATCGCATTGGTAGCGGTCCTGCTGGTATTCGCCGGAGGCATGACCCTGAACGTCAGCGAACATCGCCTGGCGGACAAGAAGCTGCAGCGGCTGAACCAGCGCATCGTCAGCCTGCAGGAAGAAGAACGCTCACGGGTTTCTCGCGAGCTGCATGACGGCATCAGCCAATTGCTGGTGTCGATCAAGTTCCAGTTCGAACTGGCCAGCCATGTGTTGGAGAACGGTCAGGAAAACGGCCTGGGTATCCTGAAGACTGCCACCGACCGGCTGGGCGACGCCATCGGCGAGATCCGTAGCATCTCCCACGACTTGCGCTCCTCCCTGCTCGACACCTTGGGCCTGCCCGCCGCCATCGGCCAACTCGCCAGCGAGTTCCAGCAGCGCAGCGGGCTGGAAGTGTCCTACCGCAGCAACGAATTCGATTGCCGATTGGAAAATGGCGCACCCGTCTCACTGTTTCGCATTGCCCAGGAGGCCCTGACCAATATCGAGCGCCATGCCGGGGCGAAAAGCGTCGGCATCAGCCTGTTCGGCTCCAGCCAGTCCCTGCGCCTGACGGTGGTCGATGACGGGATGGGGTTCAACGTCCCGCAAGTGGAACGCGGCCATGCCGGCATCGGCCTGCGGAACATCCGCGAACGGGTCGAGCATTTCGGCGGACGCCTGGAAGTGACGTCGGTGCCAGGCCGCAGCGAACTGGACATCCTGCTGCCCATGAACCTCTCGGTCACGCAAAGCTGATGCCCCCACTCCAACCAGAGCACTTGCCGATGACCCTGCCTCCCGTGATTCGCGTCGCGCTGGTCGATGACCATTCCTTGGTCCGCGACGGCATCAGGGCCCTGCTCTCGGTGATGCCGCAACTGGACGTGGTAGGCGAAGCCGAGAACGGCGCACAGGCGATCGAAATGGTCGGTCGCTGCCAACCGGACCTGCTGCTGATGGACATCGGTCTCAAGGACAAGAACGGCCTTGAGCTGACCCGATTACTGGGCAAGCAATACCCCAGCCTCAAGATCCTCATCCTCAGCATGTACGACAATTATGAGTACGTGAGCGAATCCGTACGCGCCGGCGCCAGCGGCTACGTGCTCAAGAACGCGCCATCGCGGGAAATCATCGCGGCCATCGAGGCCATCATCAGCGGCGGCACCTTCTACAGTGCCGAGATCGCCCAGCGACTCGCCACCGACCCGCACAGCGACAACGAGCTGACGCCACGGGAGAGCCAAGTGCTGGCGAAAATGGTCCAGGGCCTGAACAACAAGGAAATGGCCCGTGAACTGGACATCAGCGTACGTACCGTCGAAACCCATCGCCTGAGCATCCGCCGCAAGCTGAACATCGACAAACCCGCGGCCCTGGTGAAATACGCGATCGACCACGGGATCATTTCCCGCTAGAGGCCCCGCACAGCCCTTGTGGCGAGGGAGCTTGCTCCCGCTGGGTTGCGCAGCGACCGTAAAATATTGGGGCCGCGGCGCAACCCAGCGGGAGCAAGCTCCCTCGCCACAGGTTATTCATTTCAATCGGCGTGGTAATAGCCCGGCAACTCAAGATCATTCAACAGGCTCGGGCCACTTGGCGTCCATCCCAGCAAGGCACGGGTGTATTCGCTGGACACCGCCATGTTCGCCGCCGCCATGTGGGCAAACCAACCGAAATGCTCGCGCTCCCGGGATTCGACCGGCAACCCCAGGCCACGACCGATCGCCTGGGCAATGGCCTTGAACGGCACGGCCTCGTCGGCGACGGCGTGGTAGACCGACTGCGTCACGCCCTGCTCCAGCGCAAGCCGATAGACCCGTGCGGCGTCCAGCCGGTGCACGCCCGACCATAAGTGACCGCCGTCTCCGAGATAGGCCGAGACGCCCGTCTCCCGGGCCAGGCGAATCAGGAGAGGCACGAATTCGTAGTCGCCGAGGCCATGGACCGAGGGTGCCAGGCGTACGGTCGCGCACCGCACACCACGCTCCATCAGCGCCCGGGCCGCCGTTTCGGATTTGCGCGGCGAAGCCGGGCTGGGCACCTCCAGTTCGCTCGCGCCTCGGGTCAAGCCCAGCAGGCCGGACGTCACCAGCAAAGGCCGCTCAGACCCTTGCAGCGCGCTGCCCAATACTTCGATGACATGGCGGTCCTGCTCAGCGTGCTCGGCAAACCGCGAGAAGTCATGATTGAACGCGGTGTGAATCACCGCATCCGCCGCCGAGGCGGCCTGGTGCAGGACGTCGAGGTCTTCCAACGTGCCGCGGACCACCTTCGCGCCGATCGCGGCCAGCGCAGCGACCTTGTGCTCGGAACGGGCCAGGCCCGTGACCCGATAGCCGGCCCCCCTCAATTCCTGGACCACGGCAGACCCCACCCAGCCCGTGGCACCGGTAACGAATACATGCATGTTTCAAACTCCTGTTAAAACCTATCGAGGAACACCCCTGACGGACTCAAACCGGCTGCCGGCCTTGGGCCCCCGGCAGCAACAGCACCAGCGCCACGACAACGGCCAGCATCACCGCCACGGCCCCGCCGAGGTAAACCGCGCCGATGCCCCAGGTACCCGCCAACGCCCCGGCCAGCGGACTGCTGAGCCCCAGGGAGATGTCGAGGAAAGCGACATAGGCGCCCATGGCGAGCCTGCGGTTCTGCGGCGGCGCACGCTTCACCGCCTCCACCCCGAAGCCCGGGAAAGCCAGGGAATAGCCGAAGCCGGTGACCGCCGCCCCCAAGTAGGCGATTGCCGCCGTGTCTGCCCCCCAGATCAACAACAGCCCAACGGCTTCGATCACCACGCAAACCAGGGCGACACGGGCCCCGCCGATCTTGTCGGGCAGGTGGCCAAAGAGCAGGCGCGCACCGATGAAGGCCAGGCCGAAGGCGGTCAACGCCAGGGAGGCATCGCCCCAGGCCCTGGCCGCGAACAACAGCGCGATAAAGGCCGTGATGACCCCAAAACCAACGCTGCAAAACGCCAACCCCATGCCTGGCATCCACACGGCCCCCATCACCTTGTAGAACGGTGCCCGCCGGGTCGCTGTAGGGGCGACCGCCCGCACACCTGAAACAATCAGCAGCGCCAGCAGCGGGACGAACACCGTGGCGACGGCAATGCCCGTGAACCCCCAACCGCCATTCAGCGCCACGCCGAGCGGAGCGCCCAGGGCATAGGCGCCGTACATGGCGATGCCATTCCAGGCCATGACCTTGCCGGCATGCTGCGCGCCCACCAGTCCCATGCCCCACCCCAGCGCACCGGTGACAATGAGACTTTCCCCAAATGCCAGCAGCACACGTCCGCCCAACAGTAGCCAGACCGAGGTCACAGGCGTGGCAACGAACGCCAGGGAAAGCAGATAGACCAACCCGGAAACCGCCGCCGTCACCAGGCCACCCATGACCGCGCGCTTGCCACCGCGCATGTCGGCGAAAATGCCAGCCCAGGCTCGTGACAACAACGCCGCGGCGAACTGCGCGCCGACCACCAGGCCAATCACCAAGGTGCCCATGCCCAGGGTGTCATGCAGGTGAAGGGGCAAGACCGGCAATTGCATGCCCAGGGTGAGAAAACCGCTGAAGACCGTTAGCGTGAGCGGCACCAGCTTGAGCACCGGATGGGCACCGAGGGATGCCTGAGGCACCGCAGAGGCAACGAGATGAATATTTTCTTGAGTCATAACCCTACCCACGGAAAGGATGCGATGTGACGTTGAACGCGGCCTGTGGATCCCACTAGAATGCGATCAATTCGTCGCATTCAAGATACGAATAATCCGTCGCATTTCCTATTCGCATTCCCTGTCGAGGTTCACGTCCGCATGTCCGAACGCCCAAGCCCGCAGATTTCCTCGCGCAAACAGCCGAAACAGGCACGCTCCACCGAGCTCGTCGCCGCCGTTCTGGAGGCGGCTGTTCAGGTTTTGGCGACCCAGGGTGCGGCACGTTTCACGGTGGCCCGTGTTGCCGAGCGAGCGGGCGTCAGTGTCGGCTCGGTGTATCAGTACTTTCCGAACAAAGCGGCGATCCTGTTCCGCCTGCAAAGCGATGAATGGCGGCAAACCAGCGACATGCTGCGCGAGATTCTTGAAGACAACCGCAAGCCGCCCTTCGAGCGACTGCGCACCCTGGTGCGGGCGTTCATCCAGTCCGAATGCGACGAGGCCCAGATACGCGTCGCCCTCAACGACGCCGCACCGCTCTACCGCGACGCCCCCGAGCACCAGGCCGCGCGGATGTCGGTGCAACAGTCGGTGGACGCTTTCATGCTGCAAGCCTTGCCAGACGCTCCTGCACAAACCCGGGCCCTGGCAGGAGACTTGGTCATCACCACGCTCGGCGCCGTGGGCAAGCGTTTTTCATCAGCGCCCCGCTCTCCCGTGGAGGTTGCCGTGTATAGCGACGCCATGGCCGATATGTTCTGCGCCTACCTGGAAAGCCTGCAGTGACAGCCTGCCGGCACTTTTACTACACTCCCCGATCTTGTTTCCCTCCGCTACGAGACGTCCAATCCCTATGAAAACCATAACAAGCTCGATGACGTTCTGTGGCCTGTTGGCGCTCTCCTGCGGCGCCCTGGCCGAGCCGGCTCCCTCGCTGCTGGATCAGGTCCAGCAGCGCGGCGAACTGAAGGTGTGCACCACCGGCGACTACAAGCCCTACACCTTTAAAACCCAAGCCGGCGAATACGAAGGCATCGACATCGACATGGCGCGCTCACTGGCCGCCAGCCTCGGCGTCAAGGTGCAATGGGTGCAGACCACCTGGAAAACCCTGATGCCGGATATGGTTGCAGGCCAATGCGACATCGGTATGGGCGGGATTTCGGTGACGCTGGAGCGCCAGAAAAAGGCCTATTTCAGTAGCACCCTGGACGTGGATGGCAAGATCCCGCTGGTGCGTTGCGAAGACAAGGAGCGTTACCAGACCATCGAGCAGATGAACCAGCCGTCGGTGCGTCTTGTCGAGCCGGCGGGTGGCACCAACGAAGCCTTTGACCGGGCGTTCCTGCCCAACGGCCAGCTCAGCTTCCACGACAACGTGACCATCTTCCAGCAACTGCTGGACAAGAAAGCCGACGTGATGATCACCGACGCGTCCGAAGCGCTCTACCAGCAAAAACTCAAGCCCGGCCTGTGCGCCGTCAACCCGACTCGCTACCTGCAATATGGCGAGAAGGCCTACCTGCTGCCGCGGGATGACAACACCTGGAAAATGTACGTCGACCAGTGGCTGCACCTGAGCAAGGCCAATGGCAGCTACCAGAAAGTGATTGGCCAGTGGCTGGCCGTTCCGGCCGCCCAGTAACCGTCGCTAGAAAACTACAAAACCCTGTGGGAGCGAGCTTGCTCGCGATGGCGTCAGGTCAGCCGCATTGATCTTGACTGACACTCCGCTATCGCGAGCAAGCTCGCTCCCACCGGGGATCTGCAGTGTATGCAAATCCTGAGTCCACCCCAAACAACTGTGGGAGCACTCCCACAGGGTTGGATCTGTTCAGGCCTGACGCTGGTGTCAGGCCCATTCACCTCATTGCGCCGCCCGCACCTTGGCGATTTGGTCGTACATTGCTTTCACCAGGTCGCCATCCAGGGATTTGGCGAACTTGTCGATCACCGGCTGCACGCGCTCACGCATGCGATCTTTCTCGGCTGGGCTGATTTCATTGACGGTCATCGCAGCGGCCAACGTCGCCTTGGCCTTGTCCATGCTCGCCGCCGTGACTTCACGCTGGAATGTCTGCGCCTCGGCCGCGGCCGCGCGAATCATTGCCTTTTCATCGTCGTTGAGGCGGTTCCAGGTTTTCTGGCTGATGATCAACGACTGCGGATTGAAGATGTGCCCGGTGACGGAAAGATACTTCTGCACCTCGTAGAACTTGTTGCCTTCAATCACCGTGAAAGGGTTTTCCTGGCCGTCGATGGTGTGCTGCTCAAGGCCGGTGTAGACCTCCGGGAACGCCATCGGCACCGGGTTGGCGCCCAGGGCGGTAAAGGTTTCCAGATAGATTGGCGACTGGATCACACGCAGTTTCAAGCCTTGCATGTCTTCCAGCTTGGTCCCCGGGTGCTTGCTGTTGGTCAGGTTACGAAAACCCAGGTCCCAATAACCCAGCCCTACCAGCCCTTTGCTGTCCAGTTGCGCCGCCAGTTTCTGCCCGCCCGGCCCATCGATGACCGCATGGGCTTCCTCGACGTTGTTGAACAGGAACGGGAAATCGAGCATGGCGTAATCCGGGGCCTGGGCGGCCAGGATGCCGGAGTTGAGCACGGTGATGTCCAGGGTGCCGCCCTGCAACGCCGACACCGTTTGCACGTCACCGCCCAGCGTACCGCCGGGGAACAGGCGGACCTTGATCTTGCCACCGCTCTTCTCGCTGAGCAGGTCGGCGAACTTCTGCGCGCCCTGGCCCTGGGGGTGTTCCTTGACGTTCTGGAAAGCGAATCGCAGGGTACGTTCGCGAATCTCATCCGCATGGCTGGCCACGCTGCCCAACAGCAAGCCCGTCGCGCACGCCCCGGCCAGCAGGGTTTTCATCAGTTTTCCCATGTCACTCTCCGATCGTTATTGTTTTTTAGGTCGAGCTAACAGCACCGGTGTCAGCCGGTGAAGAATTTCAACGGCCCCAGGACCAATTGCGGAAACAGGACCAACAGGAACAGCACCACAAACTGCGCAAGCATGAACGGCCACACCCCGCGAACGATCTCCTCGAAGTCCAGCTTCGCCACCCCGCAAACCACATTGAGCACCGTGCCTACGGGCGGCGTGATCAGGCCGATGGCGGTGTTGATCAGGAACAGCACGCCGAAATACACCGGGTCGATCCCCGCCTGGATGACGGCGGGCATCAGCACCGGGGTGAGAATGAGGATGGTCGGGGTCATGTCCATCACCGTCCCCACCAGGATGATCAGTACCATCATCACCAGCAGCAAAAGGGTCTGGTTGTCCATGAACGGCGCCAGCAGCTCTGCCAGTTGGCCCGGCAGGTCGGCGATGGTCACCAGCCACGACGAAACCATGGCCGCCGCCACCAGCAGCATCACCACCGAGGTGGTCTTGGCCGAGGACAGGATCACTTCGTACAACTGGCTGACTTTCATCTCCCGGTAGATCACCAGGGACACGAACAACGAATAGACCGCCGCGACCACCGCGGCTTCCGTAGGCGTGAAGATGCCGAACTTGAGGCCCAGGATGATGATCAAGGGCAGGCCCATCGCCCAACTGCCGTCGAGCAACGTGCGCAGCACTTCGGCACGGGAACGCTTGGGCGGTGTCTCGACGTTCTCGCTGCGGGAGATGAACCACCAGGCAACGGCCAGCGAAGCCCCCAGCATCAACCCCGGCACGATACCAGCCAGGAACAGCTTGGAAATCGAGACCCCGGACGCCACGCCAAAGACGATAAAGCCAATGCTCGGCGGAATGACCGGCGCAATGATGCTACCGGCGGCGATCAGGCCAGCCGAGCGTCCTCGATTGTGCCCGGCCAACACCATCATCGGCACCAGCAACGCCGCCAGTGCCGCCGCATCGGCCACGGCCGAACCGGACAGCGACGCCAGCAGGCAAGAGGCGATGATCGCCACGTAGCCCAGCCCGCCGCGCTTGTGCCCCACCAGCGCCATGGCAATGTTGACGATGCGTTTGGACAGCCCGCCGACGTTCATGATTTCGCCGGCCAGCATGAAAAACGGCACGGCCATCAGCGGGAAACTGTCCGCGCCGTTGAGCAGGTTCTGGGCAATGATTTGCGCGTCGAACAGGTCCAGGTAAACCATCAACGCCACGCTGACCACCAGCAAGGCAAACGCGATGGGCATGCCCAGTGCCATGCTGCCGATCAGGGACCCGAGAAAAATAACCAGCGTCATGGGCGGGTACTCTTGATGGGGCCAGGGGCGGCGGCGTTAGGGGTGATCAGCTCTGCGTCGCTGTCCTTGACCATCACCAATTCGTCATCCCCCAGCTTGCCGAACAGTGCCAGGTAGAGTTCGTAGAGCAGGATCGCTGCGGCACTGGCGCCGAACACCAGGCCGGCACCGTAGAACAGCGACATGGACAAGCCTGACGCCGGGGCGGCGACATTCAGGTTGATCACTGCCTGTTGCCAGCTGCCACTGAAAATCAGCCAGCAGATGTACAACATCAAAAGGTGACTGATGACCAGGCAGATACGCTTGCCTGCCGCCGGCAAGCGCTTGACCAGGCTGTCCATGCCCAGGTGGGCACGGTCCTTGAGCGCCACCAGGGCGCCGAGAAAAATCATCCAGACGAAGAACCAGCGCGACAGCTCCTCCGACACACTGATGCCCGAGTTGAAGGCATAGCGCAGCACCACATTGCCGAACACCAGCACGATCATCGCGACCATGCACACCACGATCAGCAGCTTCAGCAGCTTGAAATACAGATCCACGACTTTTGTCATCTTGAAGAACTCCGAGGCTTGTCGAGCGCCAACATCCCGCTGGCGCGATAAGACCGCAACAACGTGGGTCGCTAGCGAATCAAACCTGGAAGGCTGGACGGTGCACTTGAAAGATGGATCAAGGAGGCGGCGCGGGACGCTCGCAGACGGACTGCCATGGGGTGTTCCTCTATTTTTATTATGGTCTCGGTCACGTGGGACAAGACAGGTGCCGCTAAAATGTACCACCCGGTTAGTTTGGTCAATAACCCACGCAGGGATACACCGCAAAGCGTGCGATTATCGACCAGACAATTCGCGGTTTTTCAGCTCGTCGAGCACTCGGCCGCGCCTCGCCTCCCCATGCCTCAACAGGATTTGTATCGCTCTGTATAGGAAGCACGGCTTGATACGAAACGACAGATTTCGCCCCCGCCTCGCACACATCGTCGATACATCTGCGCGTTTAACTGTGATCACCGGACAGCAACACCTTCGCTGCCACGGATCTACTCAATCAAACGCAAGGAGAATCACCATGTTCAATTTCTCGAAACTGTCGTCCTTGGCAATCGCCCTGGCACTGGTTGGCGGTGTCGGCCTGGCGAACGCTGCCTCGGCAAAGAACGACCCGGCCCAGGCTGAGCATCAACTGGCCGAAGGCGGCTCCGATCGCCTGAGCCAGAATCGTGTGGCCGAGGGTGGCTCTGATCGTCTGAGCCAGAATCGCGTGGCCGAGGGTGGCTCTGATCGTCTGAGCCAGAATCGCGTGGCCGAGGGTGGGGCTGATCGGTTGCAGGAGCTGCGTGAACGCAGCCCGGTGTGAAGGAAGCGCTTCTGTGGCGAGGGAGCTTGCTCCCGCTGGGCTGCGTAGCAGCCCCCCTGCCCACTCCCACTCGTTCAGGTGAGCTTTGCGACTGCTTCGCAGTCGAGCGGGAGCAAGCTCCCTCGCCACAAGAGCTCAAAAGCTCAAAAGCTGAGAAGCTGAGAAGCTGAGAAGCTGAGAAGCTGAGAAGCTGAGAAGCTCAAGCCTTACTGGCCCAAAACTCAAGCCTCAAGCCTCACGGCTTGATGTTCTTCAACTCACCGAGCAACGCGAGCAATTGCTGCATCTTCTCCTCGCCAAATTGCTCTTCGATCCGCCGGTAGTTGCTTTCCATGCCCTCGCTCATGGACACGAAACACTGCTGGCCACGCTCGGTCAGGCCCACGAAGACCCGACGCTGGTCCTGGCTGGATTTCTGTCGACGCACCAACCCGTCACGCTCCAGGCGACTGAGCACACCGGTCATGCTCGGCTTGAGAATGCAGGCCTGATGGGCGAGCTGGTGGCTTTCCAACTCACCTTGCTGATGGAGGATGCGGATCACTCGCCACTGCTGTTCCGTGAGGTCATGCTGGTTCAGCGCCGGACGAAAAAAAGCCATCGCCGCTTCGCGGGCTTGCAACAGGGTCAGGGTCAAAGAAGGTCTGGGGTTGGCCATGTTCGAACTGTGTGAATGGGCGAGTCGGCAGCTTAGTGTCGTCTCCAGGCTGTCGCAAGAAGCAAAGTCTCTCGGGAGCTTCTGTGGCGAGGGAGCGTGCTCCCGCTCGGCTCTGTAGGAGCTGGCGAAGCCTGCGATCTTTTGATCTTTCGCGTGAGATCCAAGTGTCTTGAGAAAGATCGCAGCCTCGCTCCGCTCGACAGCTCCTACAGGCCCAGCGGGAGCAATCTCTGGCCACGGGACTATCTGCATAAAGTACGGCTGCGTTTTCAGCGCAACCCCGATTGCCGCTGGCGATACTCCCCCGGCGTGAGTTGGGCGTAACGCTGGAAAAAGCGGCTGAAATACGCCGGGTCCTTGAAACCCAGCTGGTAGCAGATTTCATTGGCCGAGCTGCCGGTGAACAGCAGCAAGCGCTTGGCCTCCTGCATCAGCCGCTCCATGATCAGCCGCTTAGAGGGCAAATCGGCGATGCGTCGACACACGTCGTTGAGGCGCGCTTCGGTCACGCCGATGCCTTCGGCGTAGCGCGACAGCGGCCAATGCTGCAGGTAATGGGCCTCGATCAGCTCGTTGAAGCGATGGAAGATCTTCAGGTCTTCATGCCGCGCGGGCCTGGCTTGCAGGGAATTGGAACACAGCCGCAGCAGGCTGATCATGATCAAACGCGTCAACCCATCCAGCGCCGCGCCGCGTCCCGGATGCCCCGCCACCACCTCCTCGCTCAGTTCCTCGAACAAGTATTCCAACCGCCGCACCACCCCCGCCTGCCCAGGCCCCAGTTGCGCCAAGGCCACGCAGGCGGCCGGCAGTTGCACGCCAGCCGGCGCCAGGCTCGGATCGGCGTCGATCAACTGCCACACCAGTTGCTGGCGCACCGTCAGCACATGCCCGTCGCTGTCGGCCTCGGTCACGAAGGCATGGGGAATGGTCGGCGGGGTGAGGAAGAACATCGGGCCGGATTCAACGTATTGCTGGTCATCGAGGTAGACCCGCACGGTGCCGCTCTTGACGTAATGCACCTGGAAGAACCGGTCGTGGCGGTGCACCGGCATGTTGCGACCGAAAAAACCCGCCAGGTTGGCGAGCCGGTCGTAATGCACTTCGGCGTCGCTGTAGCGCTGGTCGTACACCTGACCAATGTTGATGTTCGGGATCGGCTGGCGGTCGGTCATCACGCAGTGCTCGTTTTTATTCTGATTCAGGTACCTGCCGCCCTCATCCTGCACCGAATCCGGCAAGGCAACCAGTGCCGGTCATTCTGTCACGCTTGACGATAGTTAACATCTTAATTATAACTGTTAACACATTAACAATAACCGCAGAGCCCACATCACTCTGCCATCGCCAGGAGACAAGCATGAGCCGTGCCCTGCATGACGTCGCGACCGGCACCCTGTTCGGGGTCGCGCTGAACTACCAGGGGCTGCTGAAACAGCGCCTCGCCGAGTTCGAGCAACCGCCCTACCAGAAGCCGCCGCTCAAGCCCGTGCTGTTCATCAAGACGCCCAATACCCGCAACCGGCACGACGCCGATGTGGTTCACCCAGGTGGCGGCGAAACGCTGCAACCAGGACCGGCCCTTGGCGTGGTGATGGGCAAATCGGCCAGCCGCGTCAGCGCCGCCGAGGCCATGGACTACGTGGCCGGCTACACCATCATCAATGAATTCAGTCTCCCGGAAGACAGTTATTACCGCCCCGCCGTCAAGGCCAAGTGCCGGGACGGCTTTTGCGCCATCGGTCCGGAACTGGTGCCGAGCGCCCAGGTGGCCGACCCCCACAGCCTGGCGATCACGCTGTACGTCAATGGCGAGGTGCGCCAGCAAAACAGCACGGCCAACTTCGTGCGCAACATTCCCCAATTGATTGCCGAGATCAGCGAGTTCATGACCCTGCATGCCGGCGATGTGCTGATCACCGGCACGCCTGAGGGACGGGTCGATGTACTGCCCGGCGATCGTGTCGAAGTGGCCATCAGCGGCCTGGGTCGCCTGGTCAATACCGTCGTGGCCAAGGAAACAGGAGCAGGTTCATGAAACACGCGCGCATTCGTTTTGAAGGGCAGGATCACGCCGTCATCGTTGAAGCCCACAACGCCGTACGCCTGGCCGACGGTCGCCTGCTGGCCGAGGACCAGGTCCAATGGCTGCCACCGGCCACCGGCAGCATGTTCGCCCGGGGCCTGAACTACGCCGATCACGCCGCCGCACTGGCGTTCAAGCCGCCGACCGAACCCCTGGCATTCATCAAGTCGCCTGGCACCTACACCGGCCACACCCAGGCAACCTGGCGTCCCGACAATGTCGCCTACATGCATTACGAGTGCGAGCTGGTGGCGGTCATCGGCAAAGCCGCGCGCAACGTCAAGCGCGAGGATGCGCTGGACTACCTGGCCGGCTACACCGTGTGCAACGACTATGCGATCCGCGATTACCTGGAAAACTACTACCGCCCCAACCTACGGGTGAAGAACCGTGACGCGACCACGCCCGTCGGCCCCTGGATCGTCGATGTGGCCAATGTGCCGGACCCGAGCAACCTGACGCTGCGCACCTGGATCAACGGCGAGCTGCGCCAGGAAGGCAGCACGAAGGACATGATTTTCGACATCCCCTACCTGATCGAATACCTGTCCAGCTTCATGACCCTGCAACCCGGCGACATGATCGCCACCGGCACGCCGGAAGGCCTGGCGGACGTGGTGCCCGGTGACGAAGTGGTGGTGGAAGTAGAAGGCGTCGGTCGCCTGGTCAATCGAATTGTCAGCGAAGCCGAGTTCTTCGCATCCCGTAAAGAGGCATGAGCAGCATGATCAAACATTGGATCAATGGCCGTGAGGTCGAAAGCAAAGACGTCTTCGTCAACTACAACCCGGCCACCGGGGAGGCCATCGGCGAAGTCGCCAGCGGCGGTGCCGAGGAAGTGGCCCAAGCGGTCGCGGCCGCCAAGGAAGCGTTTCCAAAATGGGCCAACACCCCGGCCAAGGAACGCGCCCGGCTGATGCGCAAGCTCGGAGAACTGATCGAGCAGAACGTGCCGAAGCTGGCCGAACTGGAAACCCTCGACACCGGTTTGCCGATCCACCAGACCAAGAACGTGCTGATTCCGCGCGCTTCCCACAACTTCGATTTCTTTGCCGAAGTCTGCACGCGAATGGACGGCCATACCTACCCGGTCGACGATCAGATGCTCAACTACACCCTGTACCAGCCGGTGGGTGTCTGCGCGTTGGTTTCGCCCTGGAACGTGCCGTTCATGACCGCGACCTGGAAGACCGCGCCATGCCTGGCGCTGGGCACCACGGCCGTGCTGAAGATGTCCGAGCTGTCGCCGTTGACCGCCACCGAGCTGGGTCGCCTGGCGGTCGAGGCCGGCATTCCCAACGGCGTGTTGAACGTGATCCAGGGTTATGGCGCCACGGCCGGCGATGCGTTGGTGCGTCATCCGGCCGTGCGGGCGATTTCTTTCACCGGCGGTACCGCCACCGGCAAGAAAATCATGCAGACCGCCGGGTTGAAAAAGTACTCGATGGAACTGGGTGGAAAATCGCCGGTGCTGATTTTCGAAGACGCCGACCTCGAACGGGCCCTCGACGCCGCGTTGTTCACGATTTTTTCCCTCAATGGCGAACGCTGCACCGCTGGCAGTCGGATCTTCATCCAGGAAAGCGTCTACCCGCAGTTCGTCGCCGAGTTCGCCGCCCGTGCCAAACGCTTGATCGTCGGTGATCCGCAAGACCCGAAGACCCAGGTCGGCTCGATGATCACCCAGGGCCATTACGACAAGGTCACCGGCTACATCAAGATCGGCCTCGAAGAAGGCGCCACCCTCCTGGCCGGCGGCCTGGAGCGCCCGCCCAACCTGCCGGCCCACTTGAGCCGCGGCCAGTTCATCCAGCCGACAGTGTTCGCCGACGTCAACAACAACATGCGCATCGCCCAGGAAGAAATCTTCGGCCCGGTGGTGTGCCTGATCCCGTTCAAGGACGAAGCCGAAGCCTTGCAGCTGGCCAACGACACCGAATACGGGCTGGCCTCGTACATCTGGACCCAGGACATCGGCAAGGCCCATCGCCTGGCCCACGGCATCGAGGCCGGCATGGTGTTCATCAACAGCCAGAACGTGCGCGACCTGCGCCAGCCTTTCGGCGGCGTAAAGGGTTCCGGAACCGGCCGCGAAGGTGGACAGTACAGCTTCGAAGTGTTTGCCGAGATCAAGAACGTTTGCATCTCCATGGGCAGTCATCACATACCGCGGTGGGGGGTATAGGCCCAAGCCTCATTGGCGACGATGACTCCGTGGCGAGGGAGCTTGCTCCCGCTCGATTGCGCGGCGATCGCAAAAAAATGGGGCCGCTTCGCAGCCCAGCGGGAGCAAGCTCCCTCGCCACAAGCGCTCCAGGCCCAGCCCTGCAGCGC
>NZ_JABAEE010000112.1:0-15383 GCF_023701885.1 Pseudomonas sp. CG7
CGCGTCAGATGTGGATAAGACACAGGGGCTACGTAGCAGCCCCAAAAACAGGGCCGCTTCGCGCCCCAGCGGGAGCAAGCTCCCTCGCCACGGTTTGTGTGTTTGCCCGTGCTATCCACTTAACTGACAAGCATTAGCCCATTCGCCTCTGGACCTGCGCCTCCATGGAAAACCCGCTCAGCAACGGTAAACAGAAAGTTCGCTCGGCCGAAGTCGGCACCGACATTCTCAAGGCCCTGGCCGAACTCTCCCCCTCCACGTCGCTGTCGCGCCTGGCCGAGCACGTGCAAATGCCGGCGAGCAAGGTCCATCGCTACTTGCAGGCCTTGATCGCCAGCGGGTTTGCCGAGCAGAACGCCGCCACCAACCACTACGGCCTGGGCCGTGAAGCCCTGCGTGTGGGCCTGGCAGCGCTGAATGGCATGGACGTGCTGCAAGTGGCCGCCCTGCCCCTGGCCGAGTTGCGCGACGACTTGAACGAAACCTGCTTCCTCGCCGTGTGGGGCAACCATGGCGCGACCGTGGTGCGCATCGAACCCGCCGTGCGAGCCGTGACCGTGGTGACGCAACTGGGCTCGGTCTTGCCGTTGCTCAGTTCGTCCACCGGGCTGGTGTTCAGTGCTTATTTGCCGGCGCGCGAGACCATCGGCCTGCGGGAGCAGGAAGTGCAAGGCACCGAGCACCACGCCCTGGCCGACGAACGCGCCTATGCCACCCTCTGCGAGCAGATTCGCAGCCGCGGCCTGCACCATGTGCATGGCTTGCTGATGCCGGGCGTGGACGCCTTGTCCGCCCCGGTCTTCAATGCCGTCGGCGAGGTGAAGGCGGTGATGACCATTGTTGGCCCGACCTCGTTGTTCCACGCCGACGAAAACGGCCCGGCGGCGCAACGGCTGTTGGCGGCGACCCGGGCCGTGAGTTGGCGGATGGGGTATGAGGCGGCCCCAGGATCAGTCCAGGAAATCCGGGACAATCCTGATCACTAGATCGTTGAGATGCGCGGTGATCAGTTGCGGGTGGACATGACGGTCTTCCCCGCTGAAGCGAACGGTATAGATACCCTGGTGGTTGCCCTCCGAGTGATAAGGAATCACATCATTCTGGAAATGGCCCAGTAAGTACTCGACCAACCCCTCGGAAGACGACACCAGGCGCTGGCCGGGGTCATCCTCAATGAAGCTGGTCACGTATACGCCGCCAGCGTTGATACCCGACGCGTGGACTTTCAATGCTCCATGCACGTCCTCGGCGGTCAAGGGCCTGAGGGGACGCAGGGACAGCTCGATTGCCGGCTGTCGAGTCAAACTTGCAACAATGTCTATGACGATTTTTTCAAATGCTATCAAGTCCAATGTCTTGAGCCGATCTTCGGCGGCAAAGGAATAACGTTTGCTGAATAGATTGCTGGCGCCTTGCGTATAAGAGGGCAGGTGTTGCTTTTCAACGCAGGCCAGGGTTTCTTCGAACAATGTTCGAGAGCTTCCCACTTCAGGACTTGGAAAGTTCTTCAATGTATTCACGTAGGCAGTGAATGGGTTGATGCCCAGTGGCTCCAGGTAATGACCCAACAGCACCTGCACGGCAAAATCCACGCGGGTGTTCTTCAGCGCGACCAGTCTTTCGGAGTGGGAAGAGAACAGCGGGGTATTCATATCAGACATCCTTGTCATGTCATGGCCTCGAACTTCCTGTTCGAGGCGTTATTGATTGTGCAGCTGAATGCAACAGCACGGCCTCTCGGTTCAACTGAAGTCGCAACTTATCGTTGAACTTCAGTCACGCCGTTATACACAGGCCAATCGTCGATTGTAAAAAAAGCAAGTGTAAGCGTGCGTGAAGTTTCAATCATTCGTAGCCCTAACCCATCACCCCCATGACCTTGGCTTTCGCCACCGCTTGCGTACGCCGTTGCACGCCCAACTTGCTGTGGATTCGCCGCGCATGGGTCTTCACCGTATGCAGCGAAATGAACAACTGCTCGGCTATCTGTTGGTTTGAATGACCTTGGGCAATCAGCTCCAGGACTTCCAGTTCGCGATGACTGAGCAAGGTGTCCTCGACGGTGGCAGGCGACTCGACCTGCTCTGCCGATTGACCCCAGCGCAACAGCTCGGGCTGGCGCAAGCGCAGCTCGCACAACGCTTGCTGGGCCCGCCAGCAGGTGACGCGCTTGAGCCCCTCTTGCAGGCGTTCCCGGGCCTGGGCGCGATCGCCGGACAACCAGACGATTTCCGTCAGCACCAGGTGCAGTTCGGTTTCCAGGCTGTGCATTTCACCGCGCTGTGCCTGGGCGATCATGGCCTGCAAGCGCGCCTGTGGTTCCTGCGCCCGCTGCAAGTAGACCTCGGCCAGCACCAGCAGGTATTCAAGTCGCGCAATCAACTCCAGGGTCGCGGGAGGCGCGTGCTTGGCCTGGGATCCGCGAAAGTGCCGCAAGACACGGGTCAAGGCTTCATGGGCCAGTTCCGCCCGTCCCTGCTGCAACCAGAACTGGCAGCTGGTTTGCAACAACACGCCGCGGTAAACGGTGTCGGGGATGTGCCGCTGCTGCATGGTCCGCTCGGCATCGCGCAAATGCATGAAGGCCTCGCCATAGTCGCCTTGGTTGGCCGCCAGGCAGGCCTTGCCAAGAAAGCCATAGAGCACCTGTTTGTCCTGGCTGAGCAGGCCCGTTTCCAGGCCAGTTTGAAAGTGCTCGGCGGCCTGTTCCTCAAAGCCCATGCGCAGCGCCAGACGCCCGCGCCGCAAGGCAATACGCCCCAACAACGGGGAAAAGTCCTGGCCCGGGTTATCCAGCAGCGCCTGGACGGCGGCCAGCAAATGATCGGCCCGATGCGGTGCGCCGCGTTGCTCCAGAACCTGGGCGTGATCCAGTTCCAGCAAGCCCTCGAAGACCAGCGAACCCTGTGCACGCGCCAGGCACAACGCCTGGCGGTTGATCCATTGCGCCGAGGCCAGATCGCCAGCCAGCAGCGCCTGCTGCGTCAGCCCACCCAGGCACAACACCCGTTGGGACCAGGCCTCCGTGTCCAGGCTGGCCTGGGCCTGGAGAAAATGCTCGCGTGCCGGTTCGCCATCGCCAGAAAGGTGCAGCAACCAGCCCTGCAAGACCTGCCACCTGGCCAGCACCTGTCGCTGTCGACAGGCCCAAGGCTGCGGCAGGAACCTGGACAATTGCTCGATGCAGGTCGACGCCTCGTCGAAGCGCCCGGCGAACAACAGCGCAGCGGTGACCAGCCCCACCGACTGCGGCGTCCCGAGGGTCAGCGCGTCGCCTTGTTGATCGTGCAAGCTCAGCAACAGCACCGCGTTGCGGCGCTGCAAGACGTGCTCGAAGCTCAAATGCTGCAAGAAACTGACGGCGGTCTCGAACTCCTCGGCCAACATCGCTTGCTCGAACGCCATTTGCCAGTCCTGCTCGGCCGCAAACCATTGGCAGGCCCGTCGATGCCAGGAGCGGCCCTGGGACCAGGGCTCTTCACGCACCAACCGGGCCAGGGCCGGGAAGATCTGCAACCAATCCGAGGTCTGCTCCCACGGCTCGATGAAACAACCCCGCTCCAGCAACAACGGCAGGCATTGCGCGCCCACCGTGTCGCCGAACAGGTGCTCGCACAGCCGGGCATTGAAGCGTGGCAGATGCGCCAGCACCCGCCAGGCCTCTGCCAGGTCCGGGGTCAGTGTGCTGAACAGTTCGTACTCCAGGTAATCGAGTAACGTCCCCGGCCGCCCTGGCGATGCATGACTGCGCGCCCATTCACAGCGCTCTAGCAGGCTGATGCGCACCCCGGCGCACCAGCCACCATTGCGCAGGATCACCTCCCGGGCCGTGCGGGCAGCCTGGGGACCGGGCAGATGACGAAGCAGCGGCTGGACATCGTCAGGGCTGAAGAACAACGCCTGAGGGTCAAACTCGTACAGCTCGTCATCGAGCAACAGCCGCGGCCAGTTGCAGTGGGGACGACGGCGACCGTTGAGCCAAAGGTGCAATGCCGGACTGCTGGTATTCAACAGACGGTCGAGCAACTGGTCCAGTTCGGGATTCGGTACCCGGCAATAGTCGTCCAGAAACAACCAGGTGGGCGTTTGCAAACGGGCCAGATGAGCCAACAGCCCCGCTTCGTCCAGCATCGGCAAGCCGAGGGTCTGTGCCAGGCACTCGCACATTTGCACCGTGCTCAACGCCGCCCCCCCCAGGGGCAGCCAATGCAGCCGGAAGTCACTGGGGGCCTGCAAAAAGCACTCGGCGAACAACGCACTCTTGCCACTGCCCGCCGGCGCGCAGAGCAGTTTTACCCGTGCTTCGGAAGTCAGCAGCGGCTCGCTCAGGGACCGCCGCGGCACATGCGTCGAGGACAGGCGAGGCAGCAATCCTGGACGGTCCGGACACGGGGTCATGGCGGTCATGTGGGCGATCCTGTTTATTGTTATCTCACCACCCTAGACCTGTGTTGCCGACCTTTGGAGAAGTATTCAGCGCGCTGATTGGTGCCCATAAAAAAACGACCGGCAGGGTCGCTGCCGGTCGTCATGCCTGGTTCAAATCAGACTCGGTCCCGTGGCGAGGGAGCTTGCTCCCGCTGGGCGGCGCAGCAGCCCCAAAAAGGACCACTCGATGCACCTGATACATCGAGCCGCCTGGTTTCAGGGCCGCTGCGCGGCCCAGCGGGTGCAAGCTCCCTCGCCACGAGCCCTCATCACTCAAGAAAAGACTTACCGAACCCCGGTCGAACGCAACGCCGCCGGCGTGTAGTCGGCCGCCCTGGCTTCGAAGCCGTACTCGTAACTGTGCTTTTCTTCGTTCTTCATCCCCAGCGCGATGTAGCGGCCGGCGATGATGTCGTAGAGCGCTTCAAGGGTGTAGCCCGGGTTCTGATGGTCGTAATAGAACTGGGCATGACCTTCGGCCACCCGCCACAGTTGGCCGCGACCGTCATAGTGATCCACCAGCGCCGCCTGCCAGCTGTCCTCGTCGATGTACATGTGGCGCTTGGCATAAATGTGCCGCTCGCTGGGCTTGACCGTCCCCACCACTTCCCAGACCCGGTGCAGCTCGTAGCGGGTCAGGTCCTGGTTGATGTGGCCGGCCTTGACCACATCGTCGTACTTGAGGCTTGGCGAATCGAGCTTGTAGCTGTTGTACGGAATGTACATTTCCTTCTTGCCGATCAGCTTCCAGTCGTAGCGGTCCGGCGCCCCGGAAAACAGGTCGAAGTTGTCGGAGGTACGCAACCCGTCGGCGGCGGTACCCGGGCCGTCGTAGGCCACTTGCGGGGCGCGACGCACACGGCGCTGGCCGGCGTTGTAGATCCACGCCAGGCGCGGCTCCTTCACTTGGTCGAGGGTCTCATGCACCAGCAACACGTTACCGGCCAGGCGCGCCGGGGCGGTGACCGATTGCTTGAAATAGGTCAGCACGTTGCTGGCCTTTTCCGGGTCGGCGTCCTTGATCAGGAACGGCACGGCGATTTCTTCTTCGAAGCGGATCGGCGTGAAGCTGCCATTGGTCTGCGGCGTGACCTGGGTGATGACCCGGCGCAGGTTGCCACCGTGATAACGGGTAACGTGGTTCCACAGCACTTCCACGCCGTTCTTGGGAATCGGGAAGGCGTAGTAGCGGTTGCCGGTAAAATTCGACAAGCCGTTACCGTCGTTGATGGACGTTACATTGAGGGCGCTGCGCTTGGCTGACTCGTAGATTTCCGGCGGCAGGCCGACGCTGCGATGGGTCGGGTAGACCGGGATCTTGTAAGTCTCCGGATAGCGCTTGAACATCGCGACCTGCCCTTCGGAGAGTTTGTCCTTGTACTTGTCCACAGTCGCGGCGGTGATGGTGAACAGTGGTTTTTCATTGGCGAACGGGTCGGCCAGAAAACCCTTGCTGTCCACCGCCCCGGCGTTTTTCGGGATGCCGCCAGTCCAGGCCGGGATCGAGCCAGCGGCATTGCCGGCTTTTTCCGCGCCCAACGGCGTAAGGCTGGTGCCCAGTTTGTTCGCTTCCTCCGGCGACACCGCCGCCATCACGTTCACGGCCAGCAGGCTCAAGGCCAGGGCACCGCATTGCAGGATCATCTTGCGCATTGGGTTTTCCTTGTCAGCCAAATCAGAAGTTCACGCCGAAGCTCAGCGCGAGGAAATCGCGGTCTTCGAGAACGTTGTAATCGCCGCCAAAAAAGTCGGTGTAGCTCAAGCTGGCGGTGTAGGTGTTGCGGTAATCGGCATCGACACCAACACTGACGGCCTTGGCGCCTTCGTTGAACAAACCATTGGTGCCATAGCCCGCCACGGCGTGGGACCAGGACAGGTTGGGCTTGAAGTTCACGCCACCGATTACATTGGAGTAATCGAGAATCGCCCGGGCGCGATAACCCCAGGACGTCGAAGTGACGAAACCGTCGGTGTCGCCCTGGAAGCCGTATTGGCCATAGACCGAATCCCGGCCATAACGCAGCGTGTCCTTGGACTCCAGGCCACCGACATGCACCACCGCCGCTTCGCCGACCAAGGTCAGGCGATCAGCGCCCAATACCTGTTCGAAGAAATGCGTCAGGGGGCTCTGGACCTGGGTGATTTCCTTGCGGCGGTAACCGGTGTTGTCGGCGCCAGGCGAGGTGGCGATGGGCGCTGCGGCGCCACCGGCAATCGGGTTGACCAGGGCCAGGGTCAGGTCGTTGGTATTGACCTGCACCGGCGCGTTGGGACGGTAGCTGACTTCCCCGGTCCAGGCGGTGCCGGTGGGCAGCGTCGTGGAGAAACTGGCGCCGTAGAGGCGGATGTCTTCCGGGTATTCAAGGTAGTACCCCCCGCGGCCCAGCATCACGCTCTGCGCCAGGCCCGCGCCGCTGCCGGGGGCCAGCCCGTTGGCAATCGCGACCATGCCCGGCAATGCCGCCAGTGTCGAGAGCCCCGCCGTGGTGGTGCCGACAGTAGGCGTACGGCTGTGGTAATTCATGAAGTACAGGCCGTACTCGGTGTCATCGCCAAGCCAGCGCAACGCCGTGCCCCACTGGCCGGAGTCGCGGGCGTCACGATCGCCACCACGGGGAATGATCACCCCTTCGCTGGACACCTGGATCTCCTCGCCGAATGCCTGGGTCAAGGGGACGAACGGCGCAATCGCCGGGCTGCCTACGGTGTAGCCACTGGTGCAACCGTCAGCCACCACGTCGTTGCCGAAGAACGTACCGCAGTTATCCACCACGGTCTGGTCCCACTCCAACTGGTAGAACCCTTCGATGGTGAGTTTGTCGGTCAGCCCCTGGGAGGCGAACAGCATGTTCACCGGAATCAGGCCTTCCTTGATCTCCGCACCGGGGCGACGGAACGCGGACACGTCCACCGGGTTGATGCTGTTGATGGAGTTGCCGATGAAAGTACTTTCCCCCCAACTGACCACCTGCTTGCCGGCGCGAACGGTGCCTGGCAAATCGGCGATGGAATAATTGTGGTAGACGAAGGCATCAAGAATCTGCGCCCCCGATGACTTGGCGCCCTCCTTGCGATTGCTGTCGCTGATGTCCTTGAACTCGCGGCCTTCATCCTTGAGTTCGAAGTCGTACCAGTACTTGCCGCGCACGAACACACCGGTATCGCCGTACTTGAGCTCGAGGTCGTGCAGGCCCTTGAAGATTTTGGAAAAGGTCTCGCCTTTCTTGAAATTCAGCCGCCCATCATCACCGGTGGAGGATTGGCCCGTACCACCATTGACCGTACCGCCCAGGTCCTTGTCGGCATCGCGCATGCCCCAGCTCGCGCCCACGGACAGCGACGAATCGAACTGCCCCTCGATCTCGCCAATGTTGAATGAAACGGCCTGCGCCTGGGCACAGCAACCCAAGGCCACCGCGACGGCCAGCGCCTGCGGCTTGAAGATGGCGCGCATTGTTATTGTTGTCATGCGGCTTCCCCGGTGAGTGACAGAGTCTTCACCCTACTGCCGGATGCCTTGGGCGATAAGCGCACCAAGGAGGTATTCACGCTGTACCTCAAAAGGATGACAGCCCCTGCCCAGCGGACCTTTGAGGCGTGCATGGATGGATTGGATGATGGGTTATCAGCGCCGCGCATACCCCTGCCTCGCCGACGACTGTTACGCGCCCTGCAACGGTGCATGTCCGGATTCGGGCTGTTTCCCACCGGGCTCGGTCCCTATGCTGGCCGGGCTTGCAGGGCAACGGGCCTGCAAACGCAAGTCGCCACGGCATCCCTCACGCCTGGCGCACCGTCATTCGGATGGATTGGCGCATCGGTCCATCATCCCGTGCTTATCGACGTTGGTTTGTAGCTCCTTTGCAACGTCACGCTTAGGCCGCTGCTTTTTGCAGCGGCCTTTTTTATGTGCGGTTGTTTGCTTGGAATGACAGCAGAATGCGCATGGCTATGACACAGGAGCCACTACGATGAATGCAGGCTTCTAGCGGCTGCCACGCGCTTTATAGATGCACGCCGTCCGGCGAGATATCAAGGGTATGATGGATAGAGAAACCGCCGCGAACCTGGCGGCTTTTAGGTACACGTCCCCGTGAGCACAGTTACCGCAGCGAGCGGCAACCGGCCCGGGCAATAAGGGCCTAAATGGCGTGCCGTTGCAGATTCGCCATCATTTCCTTCAAGGCTTCCAGGTTGTCGTTCGGGTGTACGGCATTTTCGAAGTCGCATATCTGCTGCCAATGGGCGGCGACGTCTTCGGGGGAAAAGCCTTTGCGTGGATCGAAGCCAGCGCCCAGGCTGCGCTCCCAGCGCACCTTGCCCATCCAGCCGCCGCCCACTTCGAACAGGCCGGAGGTTTCCTGGCAGGTCTCGCTGGCCAGGTACACCACCAGCGGGCTGACGAGTTCGGGCTTGAGTTGCTCGAACACCTGCGGCGGGATCAGGCCTTCGGTCATGCGGGTGCCGCCGGTGGGGGCGATGGCATTGACCAGGATGTTGTTCTTGCGGCCTTCGATGGCCAGGGTTCGAGTCAAGCCATAGAGGCCAAGCTTGGCCATGCCGTAGTTGGATTGGCCGAAGTTGCCGTAGATGCCGGAGGTGGATGCGGTGAAGATCACCCGCCCGTAGTTTTGCTCACGCAGGTGCGGCCAAGCGGCCCGGGTCACCTTGTAGGCGCCCTCGACGTGGACGCGGTAGACCAGGTCCCATTCGGCGTCGTCCATTTTGTGAAACGTCTTGTCCCGCAGGATCCCGGCATTGTTGACCACCACATCGACACGACCGAACGCGTCGAGCGCATTTTGGACCAGCTTGTCGCCGTCGGTCACCGAGTCAAGGTTGGCCTCGGCGATACCGCCCGCTTCGCGGATTTCGGCGACCACCCGGTCCGCTGCCGAGGCATTGGCCCCTTCCCCTTGAGCCGAGCCGCCCAGGTCGTTGACCAGCACTTTCGCGCCTTGTCTGGCGAATAGCAGCGCGTGGGCGCGTCCCAGGCCACCGCCGGCTCCCGTGACGATCACGACTTTATCTTCGAAGCGCACAGACTCACTCATGGCAGAACTCCAGCAGGCGAATAGGACAATGGGCACGAGTGTCGGGCACCTGTCGGCCGGTCACAATCAACACGGCTGCCAGTGAATGGTGGCCGATAAGGCGGGGGGATGATGCGGGCCCAAGCCCTGTGGGAGCGAGCCTGCTCGCGAAAGCGGTGTTTCAGTCAGGACAGATGTTGGCTGTGCTGACGCCATCGCGAGCAAGCTCGCTCCCACAGGGGATTTTTAGTGTCCACAATTTCTGCATTCACAATCGATTTATTGTGGGAGCGAGCTTGCTCGCGATAGCGGTCTTTCAGTCGGGAATATGTTGGATGTGCTGACGCCTTCGCGAGCAGGCTCGCTCCCACATAAGCTCACTCCCTCCCGCGCCCTCAGGAACAGGCCATTTGCCTGTGCGGCACGGCGATGGCTTCGCGAAACGCCAGGTAATGCTTGAGCACCTGCACCGGTGCCTCGGTGTGCGGATAGTGGCCGATGTCGGGCAGCAAAACCGTGTCCGGGTTGGGGATCAGGGCCTCGTAGCGCGCCACCATGTGTTCACCGGAAATCGGATCGACCGCGCCATCGATCACCCGCAACGGCACTTCGCCGCGGTGCATCGCCTGCACCCAGCGATCCCGCTGCACACGGCGTTCGGGAATATAGGCGATGAGTTTGTGCATGATCCGCGGACCGCAATGGGCCTCCACCAGGCTCCAGAAGTCATCCAGTTCGCTTTCGGTGGGGCCGGTCGAGGGCCCGAAAATCTGCCGAAAGCTGCTGGCCAGGCTTTCCCGGCAGAACATTCGCCCCAAGAGCCAGCCCAGCGGACTTAGCAGAACTTTCTGGGCCCATACCGGACGGTGGGTTTCAGGGAACAGACCGCCATTGAGAAAGACACAACTGGCAAGGTGGATGCGCGCGTCGTAGTGCCGCGCGAGCAGCTCCTGGGCCACGCTGTCGCCGTAATCGTGGGCCAGCAGATGCACGGCGCCCTTCACACTCAGGTGCGCCAGCAAGGCCTGTTGCAGATCGGCCTGCTCCAGCAGGCTATAGACGTGATCCGTCGGCTTGGCCGAGTCGCCGAAACCGAGCATGTCACATGCGATCACCCGGTAGCGTTGCGCCAAGGGTTGCCACAGGTAATGCCAATCCCAACTGGCGGTGGGGAAACCGTGGAGCAACAGCAGCGGCTCGCCCTGCCCCGCCACCCAATAACGGATGGCATGGCCACGGAACATGAAGATCTGGCTGCGCTGGCGCCAGATACGCAGGGGGATCTGGGCCAGGGGCATCAGCTTCTATACCCGGTATCGTGTTGATCGAGCTTGCGCAGCAACGCCGGCCAGGCCAACGCACCGCCCATGCCCTGGGCGCTTTTGGTCACGCCGGCGATCATCGCTCGGGCTCCGGCCAGAATCTGCGGCTCGATGGCGATCAATTCGGCCCCGCCGTTCTGGGCCAGGACCTGGATGTCACAGGCCCGTTGAAAGGTGAACATCATCAGGAAGGTATCGGCGATGGTGCCGCCGCATGTCAGCAAGCCATGGTTGTGCAGCATCAGGAAATTGCTTTCGCCCAGGTCGGCCTGCAGGCGCGCCTTTTCTTCGTGATTCAAGGCCACCCCTTCGTAGGCGTGATAGGCCAGGCTCGACAGCACGAACAGCGCCTGCTGGCTGATCGGCAACACACCTTGCTTCTGTGCCGATACCGCAACGCCGGCGGCGGTGTGGGTGTGCAACACACAGGCGACATCATGGCGCACCTCATGCACCGCGCTGTGGATGGTGTAGCCGGCCGGGTTGATGTCGTAGGGGCTGTCCATCAACTTGTTGCCAGCCTGGTCGACCTTGACCAGGCTCGAGGCGGTGACTTCATGGAACATCAACCCGAAGGGGTTGATCAGGAAATCCTCGGTGCCGGGGACCTTCGCGGAGATATGGGTGAAGATCAGGTCATCCCAGCCATGCAGCGCGACAAGCCGATAACAGGCGGCAAGGTCCACCCGGGTCTGCCATTCGGCGGCACTGACCTGTTCCTTGATACTGAGTGTCGTTTGGACGGGCGCTACGCTCACGGCTCTGACCTCTGGTTTCCAGTTATAGGCGTCTCGTCATCAAAACGTCTTACGCAAGAAAATCAGTCTAGTCAGGTCTTTCAGAGGCGGTAGTTGCATTGGCAGCCAGCTTACTGGCCAAACGAGTCACCGCATTCGCTTCAAGCACGCAACGCGTCGATCAATTCAGCCAGCCACGGCTCGGCATCGGTTTCCGGGGTGACGCTTTCGCTGGCATCCAGGCGCAACATCGGCAGCACCTCGCTCACGCCCAGTTCGGCGAACAACTCGCGCATCTGCTCGCCGCCGGCGCAGAAGGTATCCCCATAGCTGGCGTCACCCAGGCCGATCACCGCGCCAGGCAAGCCGCGAAAGAACCCTGGCAATTGGTCGCGGATGATCGAATACAACGGCATCAAATTGTCTGGCAACTCGCCCATGCCGGTCGTGGACGTCACCGCCAGCAAGGCCTCTGGCGCGAACGCCTGCACATCCGCCAACATCGCGCGAGGGTCGTGCCAGGCGTCGAAGCCCGCGTCGCGAAGCAGTTTGGCGGCGTGCCGGGCGACTTCTTCGGCGGTGCCATACACTGAGCCGGAAAGAATGGCGACTTTCATCGATCTGATCCTGAACCTGAAAAAAGAGCCGGGATAGTAACAGCTGCACCTGCCGGGCTGCGAATGGCTCTCAACGGCAGTGATGGCCAGTGGACAGCCCGTCGATTTCTTTTAAGATGTTGCATCAAAGAATGTTCAAAGGGCGCTTTCCAATGATCAACGCTCAACTGATGCAACTGGTCATCGATGCTTCGAACGACGGGATTGTCATCGCTGAAAAAGAAGGCGAAGACAACATCCTGATCTACGTGAACCCAGCCTTCGAACGATTGACCGGCTATCACCGCGACGAAATCCTCTATCAGGATTGCCGCTTCCTGCAATCGGGTGATCGGGACCAACCTGCCCTGGAGCCCATTCGCAAGGCCTTGAGGGAGGGAGGTACCTGTCGCGAGGTGTTGCGCAACTACCGCAAGGACGGCACGCCGTTCTGGAACGAATTGTCACTGTCCACGGTGAAAAATTCGGCTGACGGGCACACCTATTTCATCGGTGTGCAAAAAAACGTCACGACTCAAGTCAAGGCTCAACAACGCGTCATCCAGCTGGAAAAGGAGCTGGCCGAAGCCCGGGAAACGATTGCACGGCTCGAAGCGACGAACGGTGCAAACAAAACCCCGAATTAATGGTCAGTCACTACAATCACCAGTGAATATGTAAATTATCATTTCGAGCCGACCATGCAGCGCGATGCCCTCCTGACGCAGGATGAACTGGATTTCATCCGGACCATGCAACACAACCCGCAGCTGAACGAGCGGGATGTCACGTCGAGCTTGCTGGTCAACGGTGGGTCGCAGATCCGTGACTTGCTGACGCGCCTGGCAGCGAATGAGCAGGTCACGTTGCAAGCCAATTTCGAAAACCAGCAAATGACTTTTCCTCTGCATCTGGTGGAAGACGAATTCCATGCGATGCATCTGCGCCTGGGTGTGCCAAGCATCTACGAGGACGGACCGAAGATCCGCCCGTGGCGCCTGGTGCTCGACGAGCCGGTGGCGCTGGAGAATATCAACGGCCAGCCGGGACCGCTCTGGGTCCATGAAGTGTCCTGCAAGGGTGTATTGCTGGAAAACCGCAGCCGCACCAAGCCACCAAAGCAATTTGCCTTGTGGTTCAGCCCGTCAGGCTACGAGAGGATTTCATTACGTGGTTCCTTCGAACGGGGAACCGATCGAGGCTTGTTGGCCTATCACCTGAACCAGAATGACCAGGACGAGACCGAGCGCCTGCGCCAGTACATCCTGCAGCAACATCGCCTGACCCATCCAACCATGCATCTCTAGTGCCCTGTACGCAGGACATTCAAGTGTCGAGATTGCCTGCTAGAAACTGGCGCAGGCGCTGACGCATCACTGTTCCTTCATTACCCAGGCAACCGATTGACGAGCCAGCGAGGCTTTCCTGCGCGAGGTCGGATGCCTCACCCGCCAGCATCAACGGACAATCCAGGCTCATCGCCAATTTGCCCAGGCGCTTGGGCAAATCCGGGGCCGGCGCGTGGTCGGAAACCAGCACCAAGGCCAGCGGCTGGACCTTTTGGCACACCAGGGACAGTTCGTCGAACGGCAGGCCGATCGACAGCACTTTGACTCCCACGTCCGCCTTGGACAGGAACAGCGCTGCAATCAGCAACTCCAGTTCACGGCATTGGCCCTCAATGGCACAGACCACGATGCGAGGCACATGAACTTCGCGCTTGAGCAAAAGCCGCTGGATGATGCGTGAACGCAGGAAGCCGTCGAAAAATACCCATTCGCTGATTTGCCCGAACTCTGGCTGGCGATACAGCATTTGTCGCCAAAGCGGCATCAGGATGTCCTGGAACACGACCGGCACGGTGTAGGTGGAGAAGATCTGCCCATAGACGTGATCGAGTTCCACATCGTCAAAGTTGGCGATTGCGGCCGCCACCTGTTGCTGCCACCCGGCGTAATCCTCCCTGACCAGATCCGATGAAATAAGCGTGGAGACCGGTTGCACCGACTCGGTCTTCGCCAAGATCTTTCCCACTTTGCTTACGGCTACTCCCCGGTCTATCCACGCCAGGATACTGCGCACCTTTTCGATATCACTCAAAGAGTACAGGCGGTGCCCACTTTCGGTGCGAGTGGGTTGGATTAAACCGTAGCGCCGCTCCCATGCGCGTAGGGTCACGGGATTCACGCCGGTCATGCGCGCAACTTCGCGAATGGGGAACAGGTCTTCCTGCTTCAAGGCACCTGCTGCCTGGAAAACCAGGCTTTCCTCTGTGACTACGCTCATTTGACAGACAATTCCGACAGGGAAATTGGATCCCAGTTTAACCCCTTGAACACACGCCATGACAAGAACAAACGTGTTAAAGGTGCGTTTTTGTTGTTTTACGCACAATCGGGAATAATCCTTGCGTGTTTTTTGGCGACCAGACGCTACCACCACCCCGGGGCGTCTCCCCGCGAATCTCCTACCCGGAGTATTGCGCCTGTCTTACGGAGATACATAATGTCTACCTCACCCGTCACCCTGATGGTGGCCCGCCGTGTCGCCAACGGGCGCTATGAAGATCTGATTGCCTGGTTGCGTGAAGGCGAACAACTGGCCACCGATTTTCCCGGCTACCTGGGTTCCGGCGTGCTCGCGCCACCGCCCCAGGACGATGAATTCCAGATCATCTTCCGGTTTGCCGACGAGCAGACCCTGCACGCCTGGGAACACTCCGCTTCACGCACGGCCTGGCTGGGACGGGGCAGCGATCTGTTTGCCCATCCCTCCGAACATCGGGTGCGTGGCATCGATGGCTGGTTCGGCGCGGTCGGCCAGCGTCCGCCTCGCTGGAAACAGGCCGTGGCCATCTGGCTCGCGTTCTTTCCCGTATCGCTGTTGTTCAACTTCCTGTTGGGGCCGCTGCTGGGCGAACTGGGCCTGTTGAACCGCGTGCTGATCAGCACACTCATCCTGACACCGCTGATGGTCTACCTGTTTATCCCGATGTCGACCCATTTGCTGGCGAACTGGCTCAACGGCCCGCCGCAGCGGGCATTGCCGGCTACGCAGAATCAGTGATGCCACCCGCCTCAACAGTTACCCTGACTCATAGGCAACAAAGGACCTGTGGGAGCGAGCTTGCTCGCGATGGCGGCCTGTCCGTCAAACTCGTCATTGACTGTCGCACCGCTATCGCGAGCAAGCTCGCTTGTATGGTAGGACTTGAAGGGAGGAGGAGGGACAAGGCTCGATTCTGACTGTTCGCGCAGTACAGACCGT
>NZ_JABAEE010000113.1:0-15322 GCF_023701885.1 Pseudomonas sp. CG7
AGCGGTGACAACGTTCACACCGCCACCGTCGATGACGGCAAGGAATGGGGCCGCGAAAGTGAACTGGCCTACACCGTACAGAGCGGTGTACTGAAAAGCCTGAATGTGAAGTGGCGTAACTCGTCGCTTCGTCGTGACTTCAGCACCAACGAATTCGATGAAAACCGAATCATCTTCAACTACCCGATTTCGCTGCTGTAACACAGGATATTGCCATGGGCGCATCCCATGGCTATCTGCGGCAGGGACGCCGATCCAGAGCGGTTCGTCGATCAAACGTTGACAAGGTAGCGGAAGGATAAGGATATTTCCTACGGTCGTACGACAACTTATAACAACTGTACCTCTCATTGTTTGCTCAGGTAATGCCATGACCACGACACAGATTCGCCACCCCTTCAATCGCCTGCTCTTGACCGGCGCCGCCGGCGGCCTTGGCAAAGTCTTGCGCGAACGCCTCAAGCCTTACGCCCGCCACATTCGCCTGTCGGACATCGCCAACATGGCCCCGGCCATCGACGAAAGCGAAGAAGTGGTGCCCTGCGACCTGTCGGATAAACAGGCCGTGCACCAGTTGGTGGAAGGCGTCGACGCCATCCTGCATTTCGGTGGTGTCTCGGTGGAGCGCCCGTTCGAAGAGATCCTTGGCGCCAACATCAGTGGCGTGTTCCACATTTATGAAGCGGCGCGCAAGCACGGCGTCAAGCGGGTGATTTTCGCCAGCTCCCACCACGTCATCGGCTTCTACAAGCAGGACGAGGCCCTCGACGCCCATTGCCTTCGCCGCCCGGATGGCTACTACGGCTTGTCCAAGTCCTACGGCGAAGACATGGCCAGTTTCTATTTCGATCGCTACGGCATCGAGACCGTGAGCATCCGCATCGGCTCGTCGTTCCCGGAGCCGCAGAACCGCCGGATGATGAGCACCTGGCTGAGCTTCGACGACCTCACCCAACTGATCGAATGCTCGCTCTACACGCCGAAGGTCGGCCACACCGTGGTCTACGGCGTGTCCGCCAACCGCGATGTCTGGTGGGACAACAGCCACGCCGCGCACCTGGGCTACCAGCCCAAGGACACGTCCGAAATTTTCCGCGACAAGGTCGAAGCGCAGCCGATGCCGGCCGCCGATGATCCGGCCAGGATCTACCAGGGTGGCGCCTTTGTCGCAGCCGGCCCGTTCGACGACTGATTCGTCTGTTGTTCATGGGATACGAACGAACCAAGGAATCACCATGCAAGCCGAATTGATTGTCGATGCACGCAATGCTGTCGGGGAAAGCCCGGTGTGGGTCCCCGAGGAAAACTCGCTGTACTGGGTGAACATCCCCAACGGCGGCCTGCAACGCTGGAACGCCAGCACTGGAAAAATCCAAGGCTGGGAAGCCCCCGAGATGCTCGCCTGTATTGCCCGCCACCAGGACGGCGGCTGGATCGCGGGTATGGAAAGCGGTTTCTTTCGCCTGCATCCCCATGACGACGGCAGCCTGGACAGCGAACTCAGTGCAAGCGTCGAACACAGCCGCACTGACATGCGCCTCAACGATGGCCGTTGCGACCGCCAGGGCCGTTTCTGGGCCGGCAGCATGGTGCTGAACATGGGCGCCAACGCCGACGAAGGCCGGATGTACCGTTATGACGCCGGGCAACGCGGCCCGGTGGAGGCGCAACTGAGCGGGTTCATCGTGCCCAACGGGCTGGGTTTCAGCCCGGACGGCCGGACGATGTACCTCTCCGATTCGCACCCGCTGGTGCAGCAGATCTGGGCCTTCGACTACGACATCGACAGCGGCACCCCGTCCAACCGGCGGCTGTTCGTTGACATGATGCCCCTGGCCGGTCGCCCGGATGGCGTGGCGGTGGATGCCGACGGTTGCTACTGGATCTGCGCCAACGACGCCGGGCTGATTCACCGTTTCACCCCGGACGGACGTCTCGACCGTTCGCTGGAAGTGCCGGTGAAAAAACCGACCATGTGCGCCTTTGGCGGCAGCCAGCTGGACACCCTCTTCGTCACCTCGATCCGTCCGGGCGACGACAACGATCCGCAGTCCCTGGCCGGTGGCGTGTTCGCCCTCAACCCCGGCGTCAAGGGCCTGGCTGAACCTGCTTTCGGAGGACGGAAACACTCCGCGAATTGATCTGCTTTGCCGCTTCACATCGATAGACATAAAAACAACAACACTGGAGATTGACCATGAATTTCAAACGCACGCTTTTGATCGCGGCCCTTCCCCTGGCCTTCCTGGCGCAGGCGGTGCACGCCCTGGAGCTTAAAGTCGCCGACATCCACCCCAAGGGTTATCCAACCACGGTGGCGGAAGAAAACATGGGCAAGATGCTGACCAAAGAAAGCAACGGCGAGCTGACCTTCAAGTACTTCCCAGGCGGTGTGCTGGGTTCTGAAAAGGAAGTCATCGAGCAGATGCAAGTCGGCGCGATACAGATGTCCCGGGTCAGCCTGGGTATCGTGGGCCCTGTGGTACCGGACGTGAACGTCTTCAACATGCCGTTCATCTTCCGAGACCACCAGCACATGCGCAACGTCATCGACGGTCCGGTGGGCGATGAGATCCTCGACAAGATCACCCACTCCGAATTCGGCCTGGTGGCCCTGGCATGGATGGACGGCGGCACGCGCAACATCTACACCAAGAAGCCAGTGCGCAAGCTCGAAGACCTCAAGGGCATGAAAATCCGCGTGCAAGGCAACCCGATGTTCATCGAGATGATGAACGCCATGGGCGCCAATGGTATCGCCATGGACACCGGCGAAATCTTCAGCGCCCTGCAAACCGGCGTGATCGACGGCGCGGAAAACAACCCGCCGACCCTGCTCGAACACAACCACTACCAGAACGCCAAGTACTACAGCCTGACCGGTCACCTGATCCTGCCAGAGCCGATCGTGATGTCGAAAATCACCTGGGAAAAACTGACCCCGGCGCAACAGGACATGGTCAAGAAAGCCGCCAAGGCCGCCCAGGCCGAAGAGCGTGTGTTGTGGGACGCGAAGTCCAGCGCCAGTGAAGAAAAACTCAAGGCCGCCGGCGTCGAGTTCATCACGGTCGACAAGAAACCCTTCTACGACGCCACTGCACCCGTGCGGGCCAAGTACGGTGCGCCGTATGCCGACCTGATCAAGAAAATCGAAGCCGTTCAGTAATACCTCCCGCTCTGTACTTATGAAAAAGGCCCGGCGCGCCTGATGTCCAAGGCGCGCCCGGTTACGGTGAAACCCGATGAAGAATTTGCTGCTGCGTATCAACGATAAGATCTACATGACGTGCATCTGGGTGGCCGGCCTTTCCGTTCTGGCGGTTTCCCTGATGATTCCCTGGGGCGTGTTTGCCCGCTACGTGCTGGGCACCGGATCGAGCTGGCCCGAGCCTACCGCCATCCTGCTGATGATCGTCTTCACGTTCATCGGTGCCGCTGCCAGCTACCGCGCCGGTGCGCACATGGCCGTGGCCATGGTGACCGACCGCATGCCGCCGCACCTGCGCAGCGCAGCGTCGATCTTTTCCCAACTGCTGATGGCCCTGATCTGCATTTTCATGACGATCTGGGGCTTCAAATTGTGCATGTCCACCTGGAACCAATTCATGGCGTCCCTGCCCAGCCTTCGGGTTGGCGTGACCTACTTGCCGATTCCCGTGGGCGGCTTGCTGACCCTGGTTTTTGTTCTGGAAAAACTCTTGCTCGGTGACCAGAGCAAACGGCGGGTCGTGCAGTTCGATCTGGTTGAAGAATGTGAAGGTGCCGCTTAATGGACGCTCTGATTCTGCTGGGCAGTTTTATCGCATTGATCCTGATCGGCATGCCGGTCGCCTACGCATTGGGCGCCGCCGCCCTGATCGGTGCATGGTGGATCGACATTCCCTTCCAGGCCGTGATGATCCAAGTAGCGGGCGGGGTGAACAAGTTTTCGCTGCTGGCCATTCCGTTCTTCGTGTTGGCCGGCGCGATCATGGCCGAGGGCGGCATGTCCCGCCGGTTGGTGGCGTGTGCCGGGGTGCTGGTGGGCTTTGTCCGTGGTGGCCTGTCACTGGGCAACATCGTCGCCTCGACCTTCTTCGGCGCGATCTCCGGTTCGTCGGTGGCCGACACCGCGTCGGTGGGTTCGGTGCTGATTCCGGAAATGGAGCGCAAGGGCTATCCGCGGGAGTTCTCCACCGCCGTGACGGTCAGTGGTTCGGTGCAAGCCCTGCTGACCCCGCCAAGCCATAACTCGGTGCTCTACTCCCTGGCCGCCGGCGGTTCGGTAGCGATCGCGTCGCTGTTCATGGCGGGCATCGTGCCGGGCTTGCTGATGAGCGCGTGCCTGATGGTGTTGTGCCTGATTTTCGCGAAAAAGCGCAACTACCCCAAGGGTGAAGTGATCCCGATGCGCCAGGCGCTGAAAATCGTCGGCGAAGCCCTCTGGGGCCTGATGGCGATGGTGATCATCCTCGGCGGTATCCTCTCGGGTGTCTTCACCGCCACCGAATCGGCGGCCATCGCGGTGCTGTGGTCGTTCTTCGTGACCATGTTCATCTACCGCGACTACAAGTGGAGTGAACTGCCGAAACTGATGCATCGCACGGTGCGCACCATCTCCATCGTGATGATCCTGATCGGCTTCGCCGCCAGCTTCGGCTACATCATGACGCTGATGCAGATTCCAGCGAAGATCACCACGATGTTCCTGACCCTGTCGGACAACCGCTACGTGATCCTGATGTGCATCAACGTGATGTTGCTGCTGTTGGGCACAGTGATGGATATGGCCCCGTTGATCCTGATCCTGACGCCGATCCTGCTGCCGGTGATCGTCGGCATCGGCGTGGACCCGGTGCAGTTCGGCATGATCATGCTGGTGAACCTGGGTATCGGGCTGATAACGCCGCCGGTGGGTGCGGTGCTGTTCGTCGGTTCCGCCATCGGCAAGGTCAGCATCGAAAGCACCGTGAAGGCACTGCTGCCGTTCTACGCCGTGTTGTTCCTGGTGCTGATGCTCGTGACCTACGTGCCAGCCCTGTCGCTGTGGTTGCCGCATCTGGTGTTGTAACCCGTAGGCGAGCAAGCCCCTTGTGGCGAGGGAGCTTGCTCCCGCTCGGCTGCGAAGCAGACGCCCGAGTCCAAACCGGATGGGCCTGCTGCGCAGTCCAGCGGGAGCAAGCTCCCTCGCCACAAAAGCTATCTGCCCTCACCAAAAAGCTATCTGCCCTTCCTATATCTGCCCTTCCTAATAGACGCGACCACCATGACGCAGCCCCTTCTCTACCTCGAAGACGAACTGACCCGCCTGACCCTGGCCCCGCACCTGGGCGCCAGCCTCGTTGAATGGACATTGCGCAGCACCGGCGCTCCCCTGCTACGCCCGCCCGCGCCGCACGCACTGGAAAACGGCCTGCCAGGCAAACTCGGCTGCTTCCCGTTGATCCCGTGGTCGAACCGGATCGCCCAAGGCGGTTTCGATTGCCCTGGCGGCTGGCTCGCCCTGGAGGCCAACAGCCCCAACGATCCGTTTCCGATCCATGGCAGTGCCTGGCAGCAACCGTGGCAAGTGACAGAGCACAGCGCCCAGGAAGCCTTGTTGCAACTCGACAGCCAAACCCCATTTGCCTATTGCGCCAGCTTGCGGATCCGCTTGAGTGGCGGCCAGTTGCAAATGGCGTTGCATGTGACACATATGGCCGAACAGGCCGCCTGGCACGGGCTGGGTTTGCATCCGTATTTCCCGCGCACAACCGGTACTCGCCTGCAAACCGGTGCCAGCGAAGTGTGGATGTGCGACGCCGCGAAACTGCCAACGGAACTGAGGGGCGTTCCCTCGGAGTGGGATTTCCAGCAGTCCCGGTTACTGCCGGACACCCTTGTCGACAACGGCTTCGGTGGCTGGGATGGGCAGTGCCTGATCCAACAACCGGACCTGGGTTATGAACTGGAATGCCGTGCCAGCGGCAGCGATTATTTCCTGCTGTACTGTCCAGTCGGTTTGGATTTCTTCTGCATCGAACCGGTCAGCCACCCGGTCAATGCCCACCACCTGCCAGGACGGCCAGGGTTGCGTTTGCTTGAGCAAGGGCAATCGGTGGCGTTGGGGTTTTCGATGCAGTGCCGAGCGTTGTAAACATCACGCGTTCCCCGTGGTCAGGCGGATCACATCGCCCCCTGTGGCGAGGGAGCTTGCTCCCGCTCGGCTGCGAAGCAGACGCCGTGGGTCAAGACCGTATGGGCCTGCTTCGCAGTCCAGCGGGAGCAAGCTCCCTCGCCACAAAGGCAATGTGCAATCCTGATTCGTCGTCGCTAAGCCCGCACCAGCATGAACACCGCCACCGTCAGGCACACCCCGTCAAACCCCTCCTGCAACGCCCGGGCCGGGACCTGGGCCGACAATCGCCGCCCGAGCACCATCCCAGCACTACTCGCCGCAATGAACACCGCACCGACCCGGTCGATGCTCACGCCGGCATGAAACGCGCCCACCACGCCAATCAGCGAAATCAGGCTGATGACCATCAAGGACGTCGCGACGATCCCGCGCATCTGCACGTCAGTCAGTTGCTTGAACGCCGGCACGATCAGGAAGCCGCCGCCCACGCCCAGCAACCCCGAGACCATGCCTGTCACTGCCCCCAATGCCGACAGCGTAGCGGTGCAGCGGGCGGTCCAGGCCAGGCGCCCGGTCTGGCGGTCGAGCATGCAATTCTTCTGGCCCCAAATGGCGGCACCGTGATCGCTGGGCCCCGCTTGCGGCGTTTCCCGGCGCAACATGCGCGCCGCCACCAGCACCATCAACAGGCTGAACAGGATCATCAAGATTTTTTCCGAAAGCTGGTGGGCAAGGTAGATACCCAGCGGCGAGAACACCGCGCCCAGCAGCGCAATCAGCAATGCCGCTCGATAGCGCACCAGCCCATGGCGCAGCCCATCGATGGCCCCCACCGCCGCCGCGCTGCCCACCGCGAACAGCGCCACCGGCGCGGCCTGGGTCATGCTCCAACCCAGTCCCAACACCAATGCTGGCACCGCCAGGATGCCGCCGCCCGCGCCCGTCAGGCCAAGGACCAGGCCCATGACCACACCAAAAAAACTTGCCAGTAACATTCAGGTTCTCTCAAGCCGCGCACACCTGTTGGCAGGTGCGATCGCATTTGCAGGACGCCTTGGCCCTCACTAAGCTGCGGACCATAAGTTGTAAACCTCAAGCGTAGCAACCGCTTCTTCCCGCACAGGTCCGCTGTCATGCCCGCGCAGATCCAAAGTTTTCTCGACCCCGCCTCCAAGACCTTTACTTACGTCGTGTACGAACACGACGGCGGGCACTGCGCGGTGGTCGATCCGGTGCTGGACTATGACCCGGCTTCGGGCCGTAGCGGCACCGAACAGGCCAATCGGGTGATCGCGTTCGTGCGCGAACATCGGTTGACGGTGCAATGGCTGCTGGAAACCCACGCCCACGCCGATCACCTGTCCGCCGCGCCTTATCTGCGTCGGGAACTGGGCGGCAAGATTGCCATTGGCGAGTCCATCGGCCAGGTGCAGAACGTGTTCAAGGCCCTGTTCAACCTGGAGCCGCAATTCGCCGTCGACGGTTCGCAATTCGACCACCTGTACGCGGCCGACGAATCCTTCCTGATCGGCAACCTCAAGGCCACCGCGCTGCATGTGCCCGGCCACACCCCGGCGGACATGGCCTACCTGATCGATGGCGACGTGATATTGGTGGGCGACACGCTGTTCATGCCCGACGTCGGCACCGCCCGTTGCGACTTTCCCGGTGGCAACGCCCATCAGCTCTACGCCTCGATCCGCAAGTTGCTGGCCTTTCCTGCCGGGGTGCGCCTGTATGTCTGTCATGACTATCCACCGGAAGAGCGCGAGCCCCACTGCGTGAGTACCGTGGGTGAACAGCGCCAGCACAACATCCATGTTCGCGACGGCATCGATGAAGCTTCGTTCGTGACCATGCGTACCCAGCGCGACAAGACGCTGGGCATGCCGACGCTGCTGTTGCCGGCGATCCAGGTGAATGTGCGGGCGGGACACCTGCCGCCGGCCGAGGGCAATGGCGTGACTTATCTGAAGATTCCGATCAACCAGCTCTAAGGTCGCCACCTATCCAATGTGGGAGCGAGCCTGCTCGCGATAGCGGTGGGTCTGCTTACATCAGAGCTGAATATGCCGACGCCTTCGCGAGCGGGCTCGCTCCCACAGGGTTCAGCGGTGATCGCAGAACTCGACCAACAGTACAATCCGGTGTGGGAGCGAGCTTGCTCGCGATGGCGGTGGGTCAGGCAACAATGAGCCGTCAGAAATCCACAACTCCCCTGTAGGAGCTGCCGAAGGCTGCGTTCCTTTGATGTTCAGGTACCCAAGGTCAACCCATTGGCCGGCAACGGTAGCGCGGTTTTGTAGCGCACCTGCTTGAGGGCAAAGCTGGAGCGGATGTTCGCCACGCCCGGGACTTTGGTCAAAAAGTCCATCATGAACCGCTCCAACGACTGGATCGTCGGCACCAGCACGCGAATCAGGTAATCCGGATCGCCGGCCATCAGGTAGCACTCCATCACCTCCGGCCGGTCGGAAATCGCTTCCTCAAAGTGCTGCAGCGCCTCTTCCACCTGTTTCTCCAGGCTCACATGGATAAACACGTTGACGTGCAACCCCAACAAGTCGGCATCCAGCAGCGTGACCTGCTCGCGGATCACCCCCAGTTCCTCCATGGCCCGCACGCGATTGAAGCACGGCGTGGGTGAAAGGTTGACCGAGCGGGCGAGATCGGCGTTGGTGATGCGGGCGTTTTCCTGAAGGCTGTTCAGAATGCCGATGTCGGTGCGATCCAATTTACGCATGAGACAAATAGTCCTGTTTTTTATCGTTGTGCAGATTTTTTATCTGCAAATGATCTGAACAGCAAGCGAACAGAGAAAAATAATCTTCTTCGTCGAGCCTATGATTGTTGTAGGACAATTTCCCACCTACCCAGGGAAATTCGTCAGCTAGCGCGCCCACTACAAGAAATTCACAAGATCGAGCGTAGAAAGCCATGAACCCAGCGTATGAACCGCTACGCCTGCACGTTCCCGAACCCTCGGGCCGTCCCGGCTGCAAGACCGACTTCTCCTACCTGCATCTGTCCGATGCCGGCACGGTGCGCAAACCTCCCATCGACGTCGAACCCGCCGACACCGCCGACCTGGCCCGCAGCCTGATCCGCGTGCTCGATGACCAAGGCAATGCCCTGGGCGATTGGGCCGCGGACATCCCCGTCGAGATCCTGCGCAAAGGCATGCGTGCCATGCTCAAGACGCGCATCTACGACAACCGCATGGTGGTCGCCCAGCGCCAGAAAAAGATGTCGTTCTACATGCAGAGCCTTGGCGAAGAAGCCATCGGCAGCGCCCAGGCCCTGGCGTTGAACATCGACGACATGTGCTTCCCCACCTACCGCCAGCAAAGCATCCTGATGGCCCGCGAAGTGCCGCTGGTGGACCTGATCTGCCAACTGCTGTCCAACGAGCGCGATCCGCTCAAGGGCCGGCAGTTGCCGATCATGTACTCGGTCAAGGACGCCGGTTTTTTCACCATTTCCGGCAACCTCGCCACGCAATTCATCCAGGGCGTGGGCTGGGGCATGGCCTCGGCGATCAAGGGCGACACCAAGATCGCCTCGGCCTGGATCGGTGACGGCGCCACCGCCGAATCGGACTTCCACACCGCCCTCACCTTCGCCCACGTCTACCGCGCGCCGGTGATCCTCAACGTGGTCAACAACCAGTGGGCGATTTCCCCCTTCCAGGCCATTGCCGGCGGTGAAGCCACCACTTTCGCCGGACGCGGCGTCGGTTGCGGCATCGCCTCCCTGCGTGTCGATGGCAACGATTTCATGGCGGGCTACGCCGCCTCGCGCTGGGCCGCCGAACGCGCCCGCCGCAACCTCGGCCCGGCGCTGATCGAATGGGTCACCTACCGCGCCGGCCCGCACTCCACCTCCGACGATCCCTCCAAGTACCGCCCCGCCGACGATTGGAGCCACTTCCCGCTGGGCGATCCGATTGCCCGCCTCAAGCAGCACATGGTGAAGATCGGCCAGTGGTCCGAAGAGGAACATGCCGCCGTCACCGCCGAGCTCGAAGCCGAAGTGATCGCCGCGCAGAAGGAAGCCGAGCAGTACGGCACCCTCGCCGGCGGGCAGATTCCAAGCGCCGCGACCATGTTCGAAGACGTCTACAAAGAGATGCCGGAGCACTTGAAGCGCCAGCGTCAGCAGTTGGGGATCTGACATGAACGATCACAACAACAATATTGCGTTGGACACCGCCATGACCACTACCACCATGACCATGATCCAGGCCCTGCGCTCGGCCATGGACGTGATGCTCGAGCGCGACGACAACGTCGTGGTGTTCGGCCAGGACGTCGGTTACTTCGGCGGCGTGTTCCGCTGCACCGAAGGCCTGCAGAACAAGTACGGCACTTCGCGGGTATTCGACGCACCGATTTCCGAAAGCGGCATCGTCGGCGTGGCGGTGGGCATGGGCGCCTATGGGCTGCGGCCGGTGGCCGAAATCCAGTTTGCCGACTACGTCTACCCGGCGTCGGACCAGATCATTTCCGAAGCGGCGCGCCTGCGCTATCGCTCGGCCGGCGAATTCACCGCACCGATGACCCTGCGCATGCCTTGCGGCGGCGGCATCTATGGCGGCCAGACCCACAGCCAGAGCATCGAGGCGATGTTCACCCAGGTCTGCGGCCTGCGCACCGTGATGCCATCCAACCCCTACGACGCCAAGGGCCTGCTGATCGCTTCCATCGAAAACGATGACCCGGTGATTTTCCTCGAACCCAAGCGCCTGTATAACGGCCCGTTCGACGGCCACCACGACCGTCCCGTAACACCGTGGTCCAAGCATCCGCAGGCACAAGTGCCGGACGGTTACTACACCGTGCCGCTGGACGTCGCCGCCATCACCCGTCCGGGCAAGGACGTGACCATCCTCACCTACGGCACCACGGTCTACGTTTCCCAGGTGGCCGCCGAGGAGACCGGCATCGACGCCGAAGTCATCGACCTGCGCAGCCTCTGGCCGCTGGACCTGGAGACCATCGTCAAGTCGGTGAAGAAAACCGGCCGCTGCGTGGTGGTCCACGAAGCCACCCGCACCTGCGGCTTCGGAGCCGAGCTGGTGTCGTTGGTACAAGAACATTGCTTCCACCACCTGGAAGCGCCCATCGAGCGTGTCACCGGCTGGGACACCCCCTACCCGCACGCGCAGGAATGGGCGTATTTCCCTGGGCCGTCCCGTGTGGGCGCGGCGTTGAAACGGGTCATGGAGGTCTGAATGGGCACGCACGTTATCAAGATGCCGGACATCGGCGAAGGCATCGCGGAAGTTGAATTGTCGGTGTGGCACGTCAAGGTCGGCGACATGGTGGTCGAAGACCAGGTGCTGGCCGATGTCATGACCGACAAGGCGATGGTCGACATCCCTTCGCCGGTGCATGGCCGGGTCATCGCCCTGGGTGGCGAACCCGGTGAAGTCATGGCGGTGGGCAGCGAACTGATCCGCATTGAAGTCGAAGGTGCGGGTAACTTGAAAGAATCGGCACAACCGGCTCCAGCAGCGGCGGTTGCACAGGCGCCAAAGCCAGCGCCAGTGGCCACGCCTGAACCGGTGGTGGAAAAAGCCGCCGCACCACGCTGCGCCCCGCAAGCGCCTGTGGCCCGCGACCCAGAAGAGCGCCCATTGGCCTCGCCGGCCGTGCGCAAACACGCGCTGGACCTGGGCATCCAGTTGCGCCTGGTCCAGGGCAGCGGCCCTGCCGGGCGAATCCTGCACGAAGACTTGGAAGCCTATCTGGCCCAGGGCTCATCGCCACAAGCCAAGGGCGGCTCGGGTTATGCCGAACGCCACGACGAGCAGCAGATCCCGGTGATCGGCATGCGCCGCAAGATCGCCCAGCGCATGCAGGAAGCGACCCAACGGGCCGCGCACTTCAGCTACGTCGAGGAAATCGACGTCACCGCATTGGAAGAGCTGCGGGTTCACCTGAATGAAAAACACGGCGCCAGTCGCGGCAAGCTGACCTTGCTGCCGTTCCTGGTCCGCGCCCTGGTCGTGGCCCTGCGGGATTTTCCGCAGATGAACGCGCGCTACGACGACGAGGCCCAGGTCATCCACCGCTTCGGTGCGGTGCATGTCGGTGTTGCCACCCAGAGCGACGTCGGCCTGATGGTGCCGGTGGTGCGTCACGCCGAAGCTCGCAGCCTGTGGGACAGCGCGACGGAAATCTCGCGCCTGGCCATGGCCGCCCGCAATGGCACGGCCAGTCGCGATGAACTGTCCGGCTCGACCATCACCCTGACCAGCCTTGGCGCGTTGGGCGGCATCGTCAGCACGCCGGTGCTGAACCTGCCGGAAGTGGCGATTGTCGGCGTGAACAAAATCGTCGAACGCCCGATGGTGATCAAGGGCCAGATCGTGATTCGCAAGATGATGAACCTCTCCAGTTCCTTCGATCACCGGGTGGTCGACGGCATGGACGCGGCGCAATTCATCCAGGCCCTGCGTGGCTTGCTCGAACAACCTGCCACTTTATTTGTGGAGTAAGCCATGCAAACTCTGAACACCAAGCTGCTGATCATCGGCGGCGGCCCGGGCGGTTACGTAGCGGCAATCCGCGCCGGCCAACTGGGCATTGAAACGATCCTGGTGGAAGGCCAGGCACTGGGCGGTACCTGCCTGAATATCGGCTGCATCCCGTCCAAGGCGTTGATCCATGTGGCCGAGCAGTTCCACCAGACCCGGCATCACAGCCAGGGCTCAGCCTTGGGCATCACGGTTTCGGCGCCATCGCTGGACATCGGCAAGAGCGTGGAATGGAAGGACGGTATCGTCGATCGCCTGACCACCGGCGTCGCCGCGTTGCTGAAGAAGCACAAGGTCCAGGTCATTCACGGCTGGGCCAAGGTCATCGATGGCAAGACTGTCGAGGTCGGCGACACCCGCATCCAGTGCGAACATCTGCTGCTGGCCACCGGCTCGAAAAGCGTCAACCTGCCGATGCTGCCCGTGGGCGGGCCGATCATTTCCTCCACCGAAGCCCTCGCCCCCACCTCGGTGCCCAAGCACCTGGTGGTGGTCGGCGGTGGCTACATCGGCCTGGAGCTGGGCATCGCCTATCGCAAGCTCGGCGCCGAGGTCAGCGTGGTCGAGGCTCAGGAGCGGATCTTGCCGGCCTACGACGGCGAGCTGACGCAGCCGGTGCACGAGGTGCTCAAGCAATTGGGCGTGAAGCTGTACCTCAAGCACAGCGTCGAAGGTTTCGACGCCCAGGCCAGCACCTTGCAAGTGCGTGATCCCAATGGCGACACGTTGAACCTGGACACCGACCGGGTGCTGGTGGCGGTTGGGCGCAAACCCAACACCCAGGGCTGGAACCTCGAAGCGCTGAACCTGGCGATGAACGGTTCGGCGGTGCAGGTCGACAGCCGTTGCCAGACCAGCATGCGCAATGTCTGGGCCATCGGCGACCTGAGCGGCGAACCGATGCTCGCCCACCGGGCCATGGCCCAAGGCGAGATGGTCGCCGAGCTGATCGCCGGCCAGCACCGGGAATTCAACCCGACGGCCATCGCGGCGGTGTGCTTTACCGACCCGGAACTGGTCGTGGTGGGCAAGACGCCGGACGAGGCCAAGGCTGCCGGCCTGGATTGCATCGTGTCGAGCTTCCCGTTCGCCGCCAACGGCCGGGCCATGACCCTGGAATCGAAAAGCGGTTTCGTCCGCGTCGTGGCGCGCCGGGACAATCATTTGATCGTCGGCTGGCAAGCGGTTGGCGTGGGCGTGTCGGAGCTGTCCACCGCATTCGGCCAATCCTTGGAAATGGGTGCGCGCCTGGAGGACATCGCCGGCACCATACATGCCCATCCAACACTGGGCGAGGCCGTGCAGGAAGCGGCGTTGCGGGCGTTGGGGCATGCGTTGCATCTGTAACAGCTGTGGGTGACTCCCCCTGTGGCGAGGGGATTTATCCCCGCTCGAGTGCGAAGCACTCGCATGATTCTGCGGCTCGCCCAGGTATTTGGGGCCGCTTCGCAGCCCAGCGGGGATAAATCCCCTCGCCACAAGCTGCGAAACACCCCCGGAATGAAGTATTGTTGTCCCCATTCAAAACGTCAGAAGCCTTGAACCGTTTCGACGGTTGTCAGGAAATAGAGGGTGTCATGGGTAACGAGAGCATCAATTGGGACAAACTGGGCTTTGACTACATCAAGACCGACAAGCGCTACCTGTCGCACTGGCGCGATGGCGCCTGGGACACAGGCACCCTGACCGAAGACAACGTGCTGCACATCAGCGAGGGCTCCACTGCCCTGCACTACGGTCAGCAGTGCTTCGAAGGCCTGAAGGCCTATCGTTGCAAGGACGGTTCGATCAACCTGTTCCGCCCGGACCAGAACGCCGCCCGCATGCAACGCCGCTGCGCCCGCCTGCTGATGCCGCACGTCGACACCGAGCAGTTCGTCGAAGCCTGCAAGCAAGTGGTCCGCGCCAACGAGCGCTTCATCCCGCCTTACGGCACCGGCGGCGCGCTGTACCTGCGCCCGTTCGTGATCGGCGTGGGTGACAACATCGGCGTGCGCACCGCACCCGAGTTCATCTTCTCGATCTTCTGCATCCCGGTCGGCGCCTACTTCAAGGGCGGCCTGACCCCGCACAACTTCCTGATCTCCAGCTTCGACCGTGCCGCCCCACAAGGCACCGGTGCGGCCAAGGTCGGTGGCAACTACGCCGCCAGCCTGATGCCCGGCTCCCAGGCCAAGAAGGCCAGTTTCGCCGACTGCATCTACCTGGATCCGCTGACCCACTCGAAAATCGAGGAAGTCGGCTCGGCCAACTTCTTCGGCATCACACACGACAACAAATTCATCACCCCCAACTCCCCTTCGGTCCTGCCGGGCATCACCCGCCTGTCACTGATCGAACTGGCCAAATCGCGCCTGGGCCTGGAAGTGATCGAAGGCGACGTGTTCATCGACAAGCTGGCGGACTTCAAGGAAGCCGGCGCCTGCGGTACCGCTGCGGTGATCACGCCGATTGGCGGCATCAGCTACAAGGACAAGCTGCACGTGTTCCACAGCGAAACCGAAGTCGGCCCGATCACCCAGAAGCTCTACAAAGAGCTGACCGGCGTGCAGACCGGCGACGTGGAAGCGCCGGCGGGTTGGATCGTCAAGGTCTGATCCAACGCTTTTGTGGCGAGGGAGCTTGCTCCCGCTGGGCTGCGCAGCAGACCCAAGATCTTGCGGTCGCTGCGCAACCGAGCGGGA
>NZ_JABAEE010000114.1:0-15186 GCF_023701885.1 Pseudomonas sp. CG7
CGTGGGGCCGCCCGGCCGCGGCGCCCGGCGGGGCCCGCTGCGCGCCAACACCATGCGGTGCCGCGGGCTGGGGGGCCGGGGCGCAGCCCAGCGGGAGCAAGCTCCCTCGCCACAGGGGATTGAGCCAGATTGGAAGACTGGCTCCATGGCCATCAGCCTTCGAGCTTGCTTTTGAGCAGTTCGTTGACCTGTTGCGGGTTGGCCTTGCCCTTGGAGGCTTTCATGGCCTGGCCGACGAAGAAGCCGAACATCTTGCCGCGCTTGGCTTCGTCTGCCGCGCGGTACTGTTCGACTTGCTCGGAGTTGGCCGCGAGCATTTCATCGAGCACGGCGGAAATCGCGCCGGTGTCGGTGACCTGCTTCAAGCCGCGCTTCTCGATGATCTCGTCGGCGCTGCCTTCACCATTGGCCATGGCTTCGAACACCATCTTGGCGATCTTGCCGGAAATGGTGTTGTCCTTGATCCGCACCAGCATGCCACCCAATTGCTCGGCGGAGACCGGCGACTCATCGATTTCCAGGCCCTGCTTGTTCAACAGGCTGCCCAACTCGACCATCACCCAGTTGGCCGCCAGCTTGGCGTCGCCACCGATGCTCACGACTTTCTCGAAGTAATCGGCCTGTTCGCGGCTGGTGGCCAGGACGTTGGCGTCATAGCTCGACAGCCCGAACTGCGCCTGGAAGCGCTCGCGCTTTTGCGGCGGCAGTTCCGGCAGCGTGGCGCGCACCTCGTCGAGGAACGAGTTCTCGATGACCACCGGCAGCAGGTCCGGGTCGGGGAAGTAACGGTAGTCGTTGGCTTCCTCCTTGCTGCGCATCGGACGGGTCTCGTCTTTGTTCGGATCGTACAGGCGGGTCTGCTGGATGACCTTGCCGCCGTCCTCGATCAGTTCGATCTGGCGCTGGATCTCGCTGTTGATTGCTTTCTCGATGAAGCGGAACGAGTTGACGTTCTTGATCTCGCAGCGGGTGCCGAATTCGGCCTGGCCTTTCGGACGGATCGACACGTTGCAGTCGCAGCGCAGCGAGCCTTCGGCCATGTTGCCATCGCAGATGCCCAAGTAGCGCACCAGGGCATGGATCGCCTTGACGTAGGCCACGGCTTCCTTGGCGCTGCGCATGTCCGGCTCGGAGACGATTTCCAGCAGCGGCGTGCCCGCACGGTTCAGGTCGATGCCGGTAGCACCGTTGAATTCTTCGTGCAGGCTCTTGCCGGCGTCTTCTTCCAGGTGCGCCCGGGTGATACCGACGCGCTTGACCGTGCCATCTTCCAGGGCGATGTCCAGGTGGCCCTTGCCGACGATCGGCAGCTCCATCTGGCTGATCTGGTAGCCCTTGGGCAGGTCCGGGTAGAAGTAGTTCTTGCGGGCGAACACGTTGTGCTGGCCGATCTCGGCGTCAATCGCCAGGCCGAACATCACTGCCATGCGCACCGCTTCGGCGTTGAGCACCGGCAGCACCCCGGGCATGCCCAGGTCCACCAGGCTGGCCTGGGTGTTGGGCTCGGAACCGAATGTGGTCGAGCTACCGGAAAAGATTTTCGACCGGGTGGTGAGCTGGGTATGAATCTCCAGCCCGATCACGACTTCCCATTGCATGTGTTTCTCCTCAGAAGCCGGTTGGGGTGCGGGTGTGCCAGTCAGTGTTCAACTGATACTGGTGGGCAACATTCAACAGGCGGCCTTCCTGGAAATACGGCGCGAGCAACTGCACGCCCACCGGCAGGCCATCGACGAAACCGGCCGGCATGGACAGGCCCGGCAAGCCGGCGAGGTTGGCGGTGATGGTGTAGACGTCTTCCAGGTACTCGGCGACCGGGTCGCTGTTCTTGGCGCCGAGCTTCCAGGCCGGGTTCGGCGTGGTCGGGCCGAGGATGATGTCGACCTCGTTGAAGGCCGCCATGAAGTCGTTTTTCACCAAGCGGCGGATTTTCTGCGCCTTGAGGTAATAGGCATCGTAGTAGCCGGCGGACAACGCGGAGGCGCCGACCATGATCCGGCGCTGCACTTCGGCACCGAAGCCTTCGCCACGGGAGCGCTTGTACAGGTCGATCAGGTTTTCCGGGTTCTCGCAGCGATGGCCGAAGCGCACGCCGTCGAAGCGCGACAGGTTCGAGGACGCTTCCGCCGGAGCGATCACGTAGTACGCCGGAATGGCGTGCTGCATGTTCGGCAGGCTGATTTCCTTGATGACCGCGCCGAGCTTCTCCAGCTCCTTGACGCTGTTGTGGACCAGCTCGGCGATGCGTGGGTCGAGGCCGGCGCTGAAGTATTCCTTTGGCACGCCGATGCGCAGGCCCTGCAGCGAGCCTTTGAGGCTGGCGCTGTAGTCCGGCACGGGCTCATCGATGCTGGGGGAATCGTTCGGGTCGAAGCCGGCCATGCCTTGCAGCAGGATCGCGCAAGCTTCGGCGGTGCGCGCCAGTGGGCCGCCCTGGTCGAGGCTGGAGGCGTAGGCGATCATGCCCCAGCGCGAAACGCGACCGTAGGTCGGCTTCAGGCCGGTGAGGTTGGTGAATGCCGCCGGCTGGCGAATCGAGCCGCCGGGGTCGGTGGCGGTGGCGGCTGGCAACAGGCGCGCGGCCACGGCGGCTGCGGAACCGCCGGACGAGCCGCCCGGTACGTGCTCCAGGTTCCACGGGTTCTTCACCGCGCCGTAGTAGCTCGACTCGTTGGCCGAGCCCATGGCGAATTCGTCCATGTTGGTCTTGCCCAGGGTCACGGTGCCGGCGGCGGCCAGCCTGGCGACCACGGTGGCGTCGTACGGGGCCTTGAAATTGTCGAGCATCTTCGAGCCGCAGCTGGTGCGGATGCCTTGGGTGCAGAACAAGTCCTTGTGGGCAATCGGCGCACCGAGCAGGGCGCCGCTCTCACCGTTGGCGCGCCGGGCGGCGGCGGCCTGGGCCGGGCTCAGGGCCAGTTCTTCGGTGAGGCTGATGAAACTGTTGAGCTGCGGGTCGAGCTGGGCGATGCGCGCCAGCAGGACTTGGGGCAGCTCTACGGAGGAAAACTTTTTATCGGCGAGTCCGCGGGCGATCTCGGCCAGGGTCATGTGATGCATGAGAGGCTCTTTCCCTTTAGTCGATGACTTTCGGAACCAGGTACAGGCCGTTTTCGACCGCTGGCGCGATGGACTGGTAGGCCTCGCGATTATTGGACTCGGTCACGACGTCGGCGCGCAGGCGCTGACTGGCTTCCAGTGGGTGGGCCAGCGGTTCTATGCCGTCGGTATCGACCGCCTGCATCTCGTCGACCAGCCCTAGAATGCTGTTCAGGGCAGAAGTGATGTGTGGAAGATCGGCTTCATTGAGGCCCAGACAGGCCAGATGAGCGATTTTTTCCACGTCGGAGCGTTCAAGCGCCATGGGATTCTCCAGTGGAAAACAAAACGGACGCAGTCTGTCCGTGTGTTAGATTGTCGGAACACTACCGCATTTCTACGGTCCTACGGCCGCGATCTCGGTGTTTGGTGCACAGAAAAGCGGCCAATTTAACATATTGGCGCCTTGCCCAAAATCCCTGTCGTTGTTAGAGTTTGCCGCACTTTTTTACCCACGCGTTGCCTAGGGTCCCTTTCCCATGTTCAAGAAACTGCGTGGCATGTTTTCCAGCGATCTTTCCATCGACCTGGGCACTGCCAACACCCTTATTTACGTGCGCGAGCGCGGTATCGTCCTGAATGAACCCTCGGTCGTGGCCATCCGCACCCACGGTAACCAGAAGAGTGTCGTGGCTGTCGGTACGGAAGCCAAGCGCATGCTGGGCCGTACACCGGGCAACATCGCAGCCATTCGCCCCATGAAGGACGGCGTGATCGCCGACTTCAGCGTCTGCGAAAAGATGCTGCAGTACTTCATCAACAAGGTTCACGAAAACAGTTTCCTGCAGCCCAGCCCTCGTGTGCTGATCTGCGTGCCATGCAAGTCCACCCAGGTCGAGCGTCGTGCCATCCGTGAATCGGCCCTCGGTGCCGGTGCCCGCGAAGTGTTCCTGATCGAAGAACCGATGGCCGCTGCCATCGGTGCCGGCCTGCCGGTGGAAGAAGCCCGCGGCTCGATGGTCGTCGACATCGGTGGTGGTACCACTGAAATCGCGCTGATCTCCCTCAACGGTGTGGTCTACGCCGAATCCGTACGTGTGGGCGGCGACCGTTTCGACGAAGCGATCATCACCTATGTGCGTCGCAACTACGGCAGCCTGATCGGCGAATCCACCGCCGAGCGCATCAAGCAGGAAATCGGCACGGCCTACCCGGGCGGTGAAGTGCGTGAGGTCGACGTACGCGGTCGCAACCTGGCCGAAGGCGTTCCACGGGCCTTCACCCTCAATTCCAACGAAGTGCTCGAAGCGCTGCAAGAGTCGCTGGCGACCATCGTCCAGGCCGTCAAGAGCGCCCTGGAGCAGTCGCCGCCGGAGCTGGCCTCGGACATCGCCGAGCGCGGCCTGGTGCTGACCGGTGGTGGTGCGCTGTTGCGTGACCTCGACAAGCTGCTGGCCCAGGAAACCGGCCTGCCGGTGATCGTTGCCGAAGACCCGTTGACCTGCGTTGCTCGCGGCGGTGGCCGAGCGCTGGAAATGATGGACAAGCACACCATGGACCTGCTCTCCAGCGAATAAGTCTGGCGCAGTGGTCTATGTTGTTTGCGCCCGGGCAGCACTTTGCAGTGCTGCCCGTTGGCGTTTATCTTCTGTCATTCGTATCCAGGCCGGTTTGATGCCGTATGAATAAAGAAAACATTTGCCTGGGAGGAGCGGCCTATTAAACCGCTTTTCGCCAAAGGCCCCTCATTGGGCGTGCGCCTGCTGGTACTGACCGTGCTATCGGTCGCGCTGATGGTGGTCGATGCCCGCTTCACGCTGCTCAAGCCTGTACGCAGCCAGATGTCGCTGGTGTTGATGGAATCCTATTGGATCACCGACCTGCCGCAGCGCTTGTGGCAAGGTGTCGCCAGCCAGTTTGGCAGCCGGACCGAACTGGTCGCCGAAAACGAAAAACTCAAGACCGAAAACCTGCTGTTGCAGGGGCGCATGCAGAAGCTGGCGGCCCTCACCGAGCAGAACGTGCGGCTGCGCGAGTTGCTCAACTCGTCCGCGCTGGTCAACGAAAAGGTCGAAGTGGCCGAGTTGATCGGCATGGACCCCAATCCGTTCACCCACCGCATCCTGATCAATAAAGGCGAGCGCGACGGCGTGGTCCTCGGCCAGCCGGTGCTCGATGCCCGGGGCCTGATGGGCCAGGTGGTGGAGTTGATGCCCTACACCTCGCGGGTGCTGCTGCTGACCGACACTACCCACAGCATCCCAGTACAGGTCAACCGCAACGGCCTGCGGGCGATTGCCAGTGGTACCGGCAACCCGGAACGCCTGGAACTGCGGCACGTAGCCGACACCGCCGACATCAAGGAAGGCGACCTGCTGGTCAGCTCCGGCCTCGGCCAGCGTTTCCCGGCCGGGTACCCGGTGGCGACGGTCAAGGAAGTCATCCATGACTCCGGCCAGCCGTTCGCGATCGTCCGCGCGGTGCCGACGGCAGCATTGAATCGCAGCCGCTATCTGCTGCTGGTCTTCAGCGACAACCGTACGCCCGAAGAGCGCGCCAACGACGCCGCCGTGGCCCAGGAAGCCCAGGACCGGCAGGGCGGCGAGTCGGTTACGCCGGCTGCGCCCGTGCCTGCACCCGCTGCGCCGGCCACGGTGCCCAAGCCTCAAGCGGCAACACCCGCTACGAGCGCACCGGCCACCACTCCGTCGACCGCACCCGCCACGCCTGCCGCGGCACCCGCCAGGCCGGCCACCCACGCACCGGCGTCCCAGCCTGCCAGGCCTGCGGCTCGACCACCGGCCTCGACACCCGCCGCTTCACCGGCGACCAGGGGAGCACGAGAAGAATGAGCAGTACCCAATCCGGTAACGGCTGGATGGTCTGGCTGACCTTCGCCATCGGCCTGTTGCTCAGCGTTTCGCCGCTGCCGCAGTTCATGGAAATCCTGCGTCCCCTGTGGCTGGCCTTGTTGCTGGCCTTCTGGGCGCTGGCCTTGCCCCACAAGGTCGGCATGGTCACCGCCTGGTGCCTGGGCCTGGCCGAGGACGTGCTCTACGGCACGTTGCTGGGGCAGAACGCATTGATCCTGACGCTGATCACGTTCCTGGTGCTGTCGCTGCAACAACGCCTGCGGATGTTCCCCATGTGGCAGCAATGCCTGGTGATCCTGGTGATTTTCGGTCTGGCACAACTGGTGCAGCTGTGGCTCAGCGCACTGACCGGCAATCGTCAGCCGACCCTGGCGCTGGTCTTGCCAGCCCTGGTCAGCGCCTTGCTCTGGCCATGGGTCAGCTTCGGTTTGCGTGGCCTGCGCCTGCGTTTCAAAATCAACTGATTCGCGCAGGATATCGACACTTTTTTTGATGACTTACATCCCTGTGGCGAGGGGATTTATCCCCGCTGGGCTGCGTAGCAGCCCCAAGCCAGGCAACTAGGTGTGCCAGGAAGATTGAGTTCACTGCTTTAGGACTGCTGCGCAGCCCAACGGGGATAAATCCCCTCGCCACAAAAGCCGGTCGCGTTAGGGAGATGTCTTGATGAAGCCGCTTTACCTCGCCTCAGGCTCGCCGCGTCGGCGTGAGCTGCTCACGCAGATCGGCGTGCCCTTTACCGCCATCGGTGCGGACATCGACGAAACTCCCCTGGACCACGAAACCCCATCGGCCTATGTCGAGCGCCTGGCGCGCGGCAAGGCCGAGGCTGGGCTACGTGCGCTGCAACCCGGTGTGGATGGCTGCGTGCTCGGTGCGGACACCGCCGTGGTGCTGGAGGGGCGGATTCTCGGCAAGCCCATGGACCAGGCCGACGCCTTGTCCATGCTGCTGGGCCTGTCCGGTCGCGAGCATGAGGTGCTGACCGCCATTGCCGTGCTGGACGGCTCGCGCTGCGAGTCCCGGGTGGTGCGCAGCCGGGTGCGTTTCCGACCCATCACCGAACAGCAAGCGCTGGCCTATTGGGCCAGCGGCGAACCCCGGGACAAGGCGGGCAGCTATGGTATCCAAGGGCTGGGCGCGGTGTTCGTCGCCGGGCTGGAAGGCAGTTATTCGGCCGTGGTCGGCCTGCCGCTGTGCGAAACCGCAGAACTGCTGGGCCATTTCGGCATACCCTGTTGGCAAACCTTGAGCGTGCGCTGAGCGCCGTCCGACTTGATGCGGCCATTATCGTGAACATGCCTGAACGAGACCCTGCCATGAGTGAAGAGATCCTGATCAACATCACGCCGATGGAATCGCGCGTGGCGGTGGTTGAAAACGGCGTGTTGCAAGAAGTTCACGTCGAGCGCACGCAAAAGCGTGGCATCGTCGGCAACATCTACAAGGGTAAGGTCGTGCGGGTGCTGCCGGGCATGCAGGCGGCCTTCGTCGACATCGGCCTGGACCGCGCGGCATTTATCCACGCCTCGGAAATCTCCATGCGCGACGGGCCGGCCGTGGAGAGCATCAGCGCGCTGGTGCATGAAGGCCAGAGCCTGGTGGTGCAGGTCACCAAGGATCCCATTGGCTCCAAGGGCGCGCGCCTGACCACGCAACTGTCGATCCCGTCGCGCTACCTGGTGTACCTGCCGCGTACTGCCCATGTGGGCATTTCCCTGAAGATCGAAGACGAAGCCGAGCGCGAGCGCCTCAAGCAGGTGGTCAGCGACTGCGTGGAAAAAGAGGGCATCAAGGAAACCGGTGGCTTCATCCTGCGCACCGCCGCCGAAGGGGCCGGGGCCGATGAGATCCTCATGGACATTCGCTACCTGCGAAGGCTCTGGGACCAGATCGCCGCGCAGATCAAGACCATCGCCACCCCCAGCGTGATCTACGAAGACCTGGGCCTGGCGCTGCGGACCTTGCGTGACCTGGTCAGCCCCAAGATCGAGAAGATCCGCATCGATTCCCGGGAAACCTTCCAGAAAACCACCCAGTTCGTCGCCGAACTGATGCCGGAGATCGCCGACCGTCTCGAGCATTACCCTGGCGAGCGGCCGATTTTCGATCTGTACGGCGTCGAGGACGAAATCCAGAAGGCCCTGGAGCGCAAGGTGCCGCTCAAGTCCGGCGGGTACCTGGTGGTCGATCCGGCCGAAGCCATGAGCACCATCGACGTCAACACCGGGGCGTTCGTCGGCCACCGCAACCTGGAAGAAACCATCTTCAAGACCAACCTGGAAGCCGCCACGGCCATCGCCCGGCAACTGCGCCTGCGCAACCTGGGGGGGATCATCATCATCGACTTCATCGACATGGAAGATGAAGAGCATCAGCGCCAGGTACTGCGGACCCTGGAAAAACAACTCGAACGCGATCACGCCAAGACCAACATCATCGGCATCACCGAGCTGGGCCTGGTGCAGATGACCCGCAAGCGTACCCGCGAAAGCCTCGAGCAGGTGCTGTGCGAGCCGTGCAGCAGTTGCCAGGGGCGCGGCAAGCTGAAGACCCCGGAAACCGTGTGTTACGAAATCTTCAGGGAAATCCTCCGGGAGGCGCGCGCCTACCAGGCGACCGGGTATAGAGTGTTGGCGAACCAGAAAGTGGTGGACCGTCTGCTCGATGAGGAGTCAGGCAATGTCGCGGAGCTGGAAGCGGTTATCGGACGCACGATTCGCTTCCAGGTCGAAACCATGTACTCCCAGGAACAATACGACGTGGTGTTGCTCTGAAGAGCTTGGGAAGCGGCGGGCCCGCGGATTTGATTGTCTTTGCCAGGGGAGCCCACTGACATGGAGCGTCTGACACGCTTGATCGCGACGCTGACTCGTTGGGGCTTGGGGCTTTGCGCGCTGCTGCTGGTGCTGCTGGCGTTGTACGTCAGCCTCGGTCGCGAGCTGGTCCCGCTGGTGGCCGAATACCGCGCCGAGGTCGAGACCCGCGCCGGCGCGGCCCTGGGCATGCCCGTGCACATCGGCAGTCTCGACGGCAGTTGGGACGCCCTGGCGCCGATCGTGGCGGCGCGCGACGTGGTGGTTGGCGAGGGCCCCAACGCCTTGCACCTGGATCAGGTGCGGGCCGTGCCCGACCTGTGGGACAGCTTGTTGGCGCGGCAGGTGCGCATCGCCCACCTGGAAGTCAGCGGCCTGAAGATCAGCCTCAAGGAGGGCGCCGACGGCAAGTGGGCCCTGGAAGGCCTGCCGGTGAAGGACGATCAGCCCCTCGATCCGCAGCAATTGCTCGAACGCATGCAAATGGTTTCAAGGCTCTCGGTGCTCGATAGCCAGGTGACCTTGCAACCCGTCGAGCAACCCCCACTGACCCTGACCTACGTCGGCTTGAGCCTGCGCACCGGCGCCACCCGCCAGCGCCTGGACGCACGCCTGACCCTGCCCGACGGCCAGCCGATGGCGATCAACCTGCGCACTCGCCTGCGCGCCAGCGACTGGAAGAATGGCCAGGCCGACGCCTACTTGAGCCTGCCGCAAAGCGACTGGTCCAAATGGCTGCCGAAGCGCCTGACCCAGCAATGGAATTTTTCCCGGATCCAGGCCGGCGGCGAATTCTGGCTCAGTTGGGGCGAGGGCACGGTGCAAAGCGCGGCCATGCGCCTGAACGCGCCGCAGCTCGACGGCGCCTATGGCGAGCGCAAGCCGGTGCAAGTCCACAACCTGGCCCTCAACGCGTACTTCCAGCGCGGCAGCCAAGGGTTCACCGCGACCTTCGACTCCCTGGCGATGACCCTGGGCGAAACCCGCTGGGAATCGCACCTGCAACTGCAACAAAGCGCCGCCACCGAGCAGGCCGAGGAGCGTTGGCACCTGCAGGCCGATCGCCTGGACCTGACTCCGCTCACGCCGTTGCTCAACGCCCTGGCGCCTTTGCCCGAAGGCCTGGCCACGACGATTGACCGGCTCAAGGTGACCGGCGCCTTGCGCAACGTGCTGTTGGACTATCGGCCGCAGAACACCGGCGACCAGAAAATCAGCTTCGCCACCAACCTGGACACTGTCGGTTTCAATGCCTATCGCGGCGCCCCGGCGGCGCGCAACGTCTCCGGGAGCCTGAGCGGCGACCTGGGCGGCGGCGAGCTGCGCATGGACAGCAAGGACTTTTCCCTGCACCTGGACCCGATCTTCGCCAAGCCCTGGCAGTACCTGCAAGCCAACGCCCGGCTGACCTGGAAGCTCGACAAGCAAGGCTTCACCCTGATCGCGCCGTACCTGAAAGTGCTGGGCGAGGAGGGCCGGATTGCCGGCGATTTCCTGATCCGCCTGCATTTCGACCATAGCCAGGAGGACTACATGGACCTGCGGGTCGGCCTGGTGGACGGCGATGGGCGCTACACCGCCAAGTACCTGCCGGCGGTGCTCAGCCCGGCGCTGGATGAGTGGTTGCGCACGGCCATCGTCAAGGGCGCGGTGGACGAGGGTTTTTTCCAGTACCAAGGCTCGTTGAACAAAGGTGCCGGGGACGCGGACCGCAGCATCAGTCTGTTTTTCAAGGTGCATGACGCCGAGCTGGCGTTCCAGCCGGGCTGGCCTTCGGTGAGCAAGGTCAGCGGCGATGTCTTCGTCGAAGACAGCGGCGTGCGCATCTTCGCCAGCCAGGGGCAATTGCTCGATACCCAGGTCAAGGATATTTCGGTGAACATTCCCCACGTACCGACCGGGCAGAGTTCCCATCTGCTGCTGGACGGCGGGTTCGCCGGCGGGCTGGGCGACGGCCTGAAAATTCTCCAGACCGCGCCCATCGGCACGGCCGAGACGTTCGCCGGCTGGGAAGGCGAGGGCGACCTGAACGGCAGCGTGAAGCTCGATATCCCGCTGGTCAAAGGCGAGCAGCCGAAGATCCAGGTGGATTTCGCCACCGACAAGGCCCGGCTCAAACTCAGCGAACCGGCGTTGGAGCTGACCCAGCTCAAGGGTGATTTCCGCTTCGACAGCCACAAGGGCCTGAGCGGCAAGGGCATCAGTGCCCGGGCATTCGACCGGCCGGTGACCGCGCAGATTTTCGCCGAGGGCCGTGCTGGTGCGCTCAATACGCGGGTCACCGCGTCTGGGCAAGTGGAGCTCAAGAAACTCACCAGTTGGCTGAATGTCACCCAACCGCTGCCGGTCTCCGGCGTCGTGCCCTACCAGTTACAAGTGATCCTCGACGGCGCCGACAGCCAGTTGTCGGTCAGTTCCAGCCTCAAGGGCGTGGCCGTCGTCCTGCCGGCCCCCTTCGGCATGGCCGCCGACGTCGGGCGCGACACGGTGTTTCGCATGACCCTGCAAGGGCCGGAGCGGCGTTATTGGGCCGACTATGGCGACCTCGCCAGCTTCACGTACGCCGCGCCAGGCGGGAAAGTCGCTGACGGTCGCGGCGAATTGTTGCTGGGCGCCGGCGATGCGGTGTTGCCGGGCGCCAAGGGGCTGCGGCTGCGTGGCACGTTGTCGGAACTGGACGTCAGCCCCTGGCAGGACCTGGTGAACAAGTACGCTGGCCACGATCCAGGCGGCAGTGCCAAGCAACTGCTCAGCAGTGTCGACCTGACCGTCGGCAAACTCACGGCCATGGGCACCACCCTCGACCAAGCCTCGGTGCAACTGGACCGCAAGCCGGACGCCTGGGCCTTGCAGCTCGCCAGCCAGCAGGCCAAGGGCAACGTCAACCTGCCGGACGCCAAGGCCGCACCGATTGGTATCAAGCTTGATTACGTTCGCCTGCCGGCCACAGACCCGACGGTCCAGGCGGATGAAAATGCGCCGGACCCGCTGGCGTCGGTCGATCCCGGCAAGATCCCGGCCATGGATATCGCCATCGACCAACTGTTCCAGGGCCCCGATCTGATCGGCGCGTGGTCGTTGAAAGTGCGACCGACCGCCAAGGGCATCGCGCTGAACAACCTGGACATGGGCCTCAAGGGCATGGTGTTGAACGGCAGTGGTGGCTGGGAAGGCGCGCCCGGTTCCACCAGCAGTTGGTACAAGGGCCGGATCAGCGGCAAGAACCTGGGCGATGTGCTCAAGGGCTGGGGGTTTGCGCCAAGCGTGACCAGCCAGGCGTTCCGCCTGGATGTCGATGGCCGTTGGCCAGGCTCGCCAGCCTGGGTCGCCACCAAGCGCTTTTCCGGCAGCCTCGACGCATCGTTGAGCAAGGGCCAGTTCGTCGAAGTCGAAGGCAGCGCCCGGGCGTTGCGGGTGTTTGGCCTGCTGAACTTCAACTCCATCGGCCGACGCTTGCGCCTGGACTTCTCCGACCTGTTCGGCAAGGGCTTGAGCTACGACCGGGTCAAGGGGCTGCTGGTGGCGAGCGACGGGGTGTACGTGACCCGAGAGCCCATTACCCTGACCGGGCCGTCGAGCAACCTGGAACTCAACGGCACGCTGGACATGGTGGCCGCCCGGGTCGACGCCAAGCTGCTGGTGACGCTTCCGGTGACCATCAACCTGCCGCTTGCCGCGCTGATCGTTGGCGCGCCGGCGGGGGGTGGGGCGCTGTTTCTGATCGACAAGCTGCTCGGTGACCGCGTGGCGCGCTTTGCCAGCGTAAGATACGACGTCAAGGGGCCGTGGAAAGAGCCGAAGATCACCTTCGACAAGCCGTTCTGACAGACGATGAGATAACCCCTGTGGGAGCGAGCTTGCTCGCGATAGCGGTGGGTCAGCAAAGGAAATGTGACTGATACACCGCAATCGCGAGCAAGCTCGCTCCCACAGGGGCAGTGATGCAAAAAATGAGGGAAGTACCATGCCAGTCGCCGTGATTCAAATGGTCAGCCAAAGCGATGTGCTCGCCAACCTGGCCCGTGCCCGGGTGCTGCTGGAGCAGGCTGCCGCTGGCGCTGCGAGGCTGGCGGTGCTGCCGGAGAATTTCGCGGCGATGGGGCGGCGGGACGTGGCCGATATCGGGCGTGCCGAAGCCTTTGGTCAGGGACCGATCCTGCCCTGGTTGAAACAGGCCGCCCGTGACCTCAAGTTATGGATTGTGGCCGGCACGCTGCCGTTGCCACCCAAGGACCAGCCCGAGGGCCGGTCCCATGCCTGTTCGGTGCTGGTCGATGACCAGGGCCAGATCGTCGCGCGTTATGACAAGCTGCACCTGTTCGATGTGGACGTGGCGGACAATCGCGGGCGCTATCGGGAATCGGATGACTATGCTTATGGGGCCAACGTGGTGGTGGCCGATACCCCCGTCGGCCGGGTGGGCCTGACGGTCTGCTATGACTTGCGGTTCCCGGAGCTCTACAGCGAACTACGCGCTGCCGGGGCCGAGCTGATCACGGCGCCTTCGGCGTTTACCGCGGTGACCGGCGCGGCCCATTGGGACGTGCTGATCCGCGCCCGGGCCATCGAGACCCAGTGCTATGTGCTGGCGGCCGCCCAGGGTGGCGTGCATCCGGGGCCTCGGGAAACCTTTGGCCATGCCGCGATTGTCGACCCGTGGGGCCGCGTGCTGGCGCAACAGGATCAAGGCGAGGCCGTGCTGGTGGCCGAGCGCGACAGCAGCGAACAGGCGTCCATCAGGGCGCGCATGCCGGTGGCCAGCCATCGGCGCTTTTTCTCGCAGGGCGCTCGACAGCGACCTGTCCAAGACGACGAATTCAAGGCGTAAAACATATGAGCGGGTTGTTGTCCTCAGTCAGTGAACACCTTTTAGCCCCCGGCGGCGTGACCCTCGAAAGCCTGCAAGGCGTGCTGGGCGACCTGGCCGGCCCGGGTATCGATGCCGCCGACCTGTATTTCCAAGGCCAGATCTCCGAGTCCTGGTCGCTGGAAGACGGCATCGTCAAGGAAGGCAGTTTCAACCTCGACCAGGGCGTGGGCGTGCGTGCCCAGTCCGGCGAAAAGACCGGTTTTGCCTACAGCAACGCCATCACCCTCGAAGCCCTCGGCGCAGCGGCCCGTGCGGCCCGCTCTATCTCCCGGGCCGGGCAGAACGGCACGGTCCAGGCATTCAGCAGCCAGGACGTGGCGCAGCTCTATGCCCCGGACAACCCACTGGAGGTCATGAGCCGCGCCGAAAAAGTCGAGCTGCTCAAGCGCATCGACGTCGCCACCCGCGCCCTCGACCCACGCATCCAGCAAGTGTCGGTCAGCATGGCCGGGGTCTGGGAACGGATCCTGGTGGCCTCCACCGACGGCGGCCTGGCGGCGGACGTGCGGCCATTGGTGCGTTTCAACGTCAGCGTGATCGTCGAGCAGAACGGCCGTCGCGAGCGCGGCGGCCATGGCGGCGGCGGGCGCACCGACTACCGTTATTTCCTCAGTGAAGACCGCGCCATGGGCTATGCCCGCGAAGCACTGCGCCAGGCGTTGGTCAACCTCGAAGCCATCCCGGCCCCGGCCGGTACATTACCCGTGGTGCTCGGCTCCGGCTGGTCCGGCGTGCTGCTGCACGAAGCGGTGGGCCACGGCCTGGAAGGCGACTTCAACCGCAAGGGCAGCTCGGCCTACAGTGGGCGCATGGGGGAAATGGTCGCCTCGAAACTCTGCACCATTGTCGATGACGGCACCCTCGCCGGGCGTCGTGGCTCCCTGAGCGTCGACGATGAAGGCACGCCGACCGAATGCACCACGCTGATCGAAAACGGTGTGCTCAAGGGCTACATGCAGGACAAGCTCAACGCCCGATTGATGGGTGTGGCCCGCACCGGCAACGGTCGCCGTGAGTCTTATGCACACCTGCCGATGCCGCGCATGACCAACACCTACATGCTGGGTGGCCAGAGCGATCCGGCGGAGATCATCGCCTCGGTGAAAAAAGGCATTTATTGCGCCAACCTCGGCGGTGGCCAAGTGGACATCACCAGCGGCAAATTCGTGTTCTCCACCAGCGAGGCCTACCTGATCGAAGACGGCAAGATCACCGCACCGGTCAAGGGCGCGACCCTGATCGGCAACGGGCCGGAGGCGATGAGCAAGGTGTCGATGGTGGGTAACGACCTGTCGCTGGACAGCGGGGTGGGTACGTGCGGCAAGGACGGGCAATCGGTGCCGGTGGGCGTCGGCCAGCCGACCCTGAAGATCGATGCGATTACCGTGGGTGGCACGGGCGCTTGAAGACATTCGGGGACTTGCTTGAGTCGTGGGGGGGGGGGGGGGGGGGGGGGGGGGGGGCGCGGGGGGGGCGGCGGGGGGGGGGGGGGGGGCGGGGCGGGCGGGGGGGGGGGGGGGGGGCGCGGGGGGGGGGCGGGGGGGGGCCGGGTGCCGGTCTGGCACACGATGCGAACGGGCCGGGTCCG
>NZ_JABAEE010000115.1:0-14907 GCF_023701885.1 Pseudomonas sp. CG7
GCAACGATATCCTTTGGGGCGCCGGTGGTGCGGACAAGCTCTGGGGCGGCTCGGGTTCGGACACCTTCGTGTTCGCTGCCAGTTCCGATTCGCGGCCGGGGGCAACCGACCAGATCCTCGATTTCGTCAGTGGCCTGGACAAGATCGACCTGACCGGTATCACCCAGGGCGCGGGCCTGCATTTCGTCAGCGCCTTCACCGGTGCGGCGGGGGATGCGGTGCTGTCGACATCGGGTGGCAAAAGCTTGCTGTCGGTGGACTTCTCCGGGCACGGCGTGGCTGACTTCCTGGTCAGCACCGTTGGCCAGGCGGCGGCCTCGGATATCGTGGCCTGATGTCCCTGTCCCGTGGGGGCCCTGGCTCCTGCGGGACTTCGGCCAGGATCAAGCCAATGCATAGAAAATCGATGCCCTGTAGTGCTCAGGCGACCGCCGGGTTGCTCGCTACGCTGATGATGTTTTGTGGAGAAGTCGCCATGGCGCGCAGCCTGTTGTTAGCAGAACCCTCGCAGTTAGCCGGCCAGTGGCAGGCCGTTTTGTCGAGCCCGCAGGACACCACGCAAAGCCAGGCAATGCAGGACAAACCGTCCAACACCTGCCTGGTCGAGCTCAAGGCGGACCAGACCCTCGGTGGGCAAACCGAGTGCTTGGGACACTGGCTGGGAGATGAACCGGTTCGTTGGTTCACCGAACCCGACGGTCTATCCCTGATTGGCAGGCAAGACTCCAGGACTCACTTGGGGCTGCGCCGGGAACATCATTACCAAATGACCTTGAAGTCCGGTTTGATACTTAGGCTTGAACGAAATAAATCTCAGAAAGCGGATTAACGAATTTGTACGGTTGGGCAATCAGCGAATCACGCTTGTTCGAACAGGTGTGGATGTCGGTGTGCACTGAATGAACATTTAAAGATTGGTAAGTTGAACTAACGGCCGGTTCGCCGGCAAAGCCAACAGCAAGGAAGATCATGAATAGGGCAAGGAGCGCTGCCGCAGTGCCGCTGTTTAAAGCGCTGGGCGATTATAAAAATATTCTGATCAGTGTCGGTTGTTTTACCGCGCTGATTAACGTCCTGATGCTCGCGCCTTCGATTTATATGCTGCAAGTGTATGACCGCGGGCTGTCATCCCAGAACGAAACCACCCTGGTGATGCTGTCGCTGATGGTGGTGGGCTTCTTCGTGTTCATCGGGCTGCTGGAAATGGTCCGTAGCTTCGTGGTCATCCGCATCGGCAGCCAGTTGGAACGGCGCTTCAACCTCCAGGTGTACCGGGCCGCGTTCGAGCGCAATCTGCGCCAGGGTGAAGGCAACGCCGGGCAATCCCTGGGCGACCTTACGCATATTCGGCAATTTCTTACCGGGCCGGCGTTGTTCGCCTTCTTCGATGCGCCGTGGTTTCCCATTTACTTGCTGGTCATCTACCTGTTCAACGTGTGGCTCGGCGTGTTCGCTTCCGTCGGTACGCTGCTGCTGATCGGCTTGGCGTGCCTGAACGAGGCCATGACCAAAAAAGCCTTGGGGCAGGCCAGCGTCTACTCGCAACAGTCCAGCCAATTGGCCACCAGCCACTTGCACAACGCGGAGACGATCCAGGCCATGGGCATGCTCGGGGCGTTGCGCAGCCGCTGGTTCGCCGTGCATTCGCGCTTTCTCGGCCTGCAAAACCAGGCCAGCGACACCGGTGCGGTGATCAGTTCGCTGAGCAAGACCCTGCGCCTGTGCCTGCAATCCTTGGTGCTGGGCCTGGGCGCGCTGCTGGTGATCAAGGGGGACATGACCGCCGGGATGATGATTGCCGGCTCGATCCTGATGGGACGGGTGCTGAGCCCCATCGACCAGTTGATTGCCGTGTGGAAGCAATGGAGCGGCGCCAAGCTGGCTTATCGCCGTCTCGATGCGCTGTTACAGGCGTTTGCGCCCCAGGATGACGGCATGACGCTGCCAGCGCCCAAGGGCCAGGTGAGCTTCGAGCAAGTGAGCGCAGGACCGCCAGGACAACGCAACGCAACGTTGCAGCAGGTCAGCTTCAGCCTGGCCGCGGGGGAGGTGCTCGGCGTGCTGGGGGCGTCCGGTTCCGGCAAGTCGACCCTGGCCCGGGTCTTGGTCGGCGTGTGGCCAACCCTCGCCGGGACGGTGCGCCTCGACGGGGCTGACATCCATCGCTGGAATCGCGAGCAACTCGGCCCGCATATTGGCTATCTGCCCCAGGACATCGAGCTGTTCAGCGGCAGCATCGCCGAGAACATCGCCCGGTTTCGCCAAGCCGATCCGCAGAAAGTCGTCGCTGCCGCGCAACAGGCCGAGGTTCATGAACTGATCCTGCGCCTGCCCGAGGGCTACGACACGGTGTTGGGGGAGGATGGCGGTGGTTTGTCTGGCGGGCAGAAGCAACGGGTCGCCCTGGCGCGGGCGATGTACGACCGGCCGAGCCTGGTGGTGCTCGACGAGCCCAACTCCAACCTCGACACGGTGGGTGAAGCGGCGCTCGCCAATGCCATTGCGCAGATGAAGGCCCAAGGCACCAGTGTCGTGCTGGTCACCCATCGCTCTTCGGCTCTGGCCCAGGCCGACAAGTTGCTGGTGCTCGATGACGGCCGGCTACAAGCCTTCGGCCCGAGCCAGCAAGTGCTGCGGGTCCTGTCCGGCCAGCCGGAGCCACAACGCAGTGCACAAGCCGGCGCGCCCCAGGCGCCCAACGGACTGAGCCTGAGTCGCCAGTACCAAGCCGCCAGCAAACCGAGCGGCGCATGAGCAAGGATCGCGAGATGAATCTCGAACATTCACAGGACGTCGAACGCCCGGAGCGCGACGCCCGTTTCTTCACTCGCATGGGCTGGGCACTGGCGCTCGTGGGCGCGGGCAGTTTTTTCACCTGGGCCAGCCTGGCGCCGTTGGACCAAGGGATTCCTGTACAAGGCACCGTGGTGGTTTCAGGCAAGCGCAAGGCCGTGCAATCGATGAGCAGCGGAGTGGTCAGCCGGATCCTGGTGCGCGAAGGCGAAGCGGTGAAGCAGAGCCAGCCGCTGTTCCGCCTGGACCAGACCCAGGCCGCCGCCGGCGTGCAATCGCTGCAGGCGCAGTACCGGATGACCTGGGCCAGCCTGGCGCGCTGGCAAAGCGAGCGGGACAACCTGTTGCAGGTGAGTTTCCCGACCGAACTGAGCCGCGATCCCGATCCACGCCTGGCCCTGGTGCTCGAAGGCCAGCGGCAACTGTTCAGCAGTCGCCGTGAAGCGTTCGCCCGGGAACAGGCGGCGTTGCGCGCCAGCATCGAGGGCGCCACGGCGCAGCTGGCGGGCATGCGCCGGGCCCGCAGCGACTTGATTGCCCAGGCCGAATCCCTGCGCCTGCAACTGGGCAACCTGCAACCCTTGGCCGACAACGGCTACATCCCGCGCAACCGCCTGCTGGACTATCAGCGCCAGTTGTCGCAAGTGCAGCAGGAACTGGCGCAGAACAGCGGCGAAAGCGGGCGGGTGGAGCAGGGGATCGTCGAGTCGCGGCTGAAGCTGCAGCAGCACAACGAGGAATACCAGAAAGAAGTGCGCAGCCAGTTGGCCGACGCCCAACTCAAGAGCGAAACCCTGCAACAGCAACTGAAATCCGCCGGGTTCGAGTTGCAACACAGCGAAATCCTCGCCACCGCCGATGGCATCGCCGTGAACCTGGGGGTGCACACCGAAGGCGCGGTGGTGCGCCAGGGCGACACCTTGCTGGAAATCGTGCCCCAGGGCACGCGGCTGGAGGTGGAAGGGCACCTGCCGGTGCACCTGATCGACAAGGTCGGCCCGCATTTGCCGGTGGACATCCTGTTTACCGCCTTCAACCAGAACCGCACGCCGCGAGTGCCGGGGGAAGTCAGCCTGATATCCGCGGACCAGATGCTCGATGAAAAAACCGGCGCGCCGTATTACGTGCTGCGCAGCAGCGTCAGCGACGTGGCCATGGACAAGCTCAACGGCCTGGTGATCAAGCCCGGCATGCCGGCTGAGATGTTCGTGCGCACTGGCGAGCGCTCGTTGCTCAACTACCTGTTCAAACCGCTGCTCGACCGAGCCGGCTCTGCGTTGACCGAAGAATAAGGATGTCCGGCGGTATGAAGCGTTTTTATTGGATGGCCTTGCTGGCTTTTTCCGTGGGCAACAACGCCTGGGCCATGGGGCCGTTCGAGTTCTACGAGCAGGCCTTGCGCAATGACCCGGTCTACCTGGGCGCGATCAAGGAGCGCGATGCGGGCCTGGAGAACCGCGCTATTGGCCGTGCCGGGCTATTGCCGCATTTGGGTTACAGCTACAACAAGGGTCGCAACCAATCCAAGGTCACGTACCTCAATGACCGTGGTGCCAGTCAGCACGACGATCGCAACTACAGCAGCTACGGCTCCAGCCTGACGCTGCAGCAACCCTTGCTGGACTATGAGGCGTACGCGGCTTACCGAAAGGGCGTGGCCCAGGCGCTGTTCGCCGACGAAAGCTTTCGGGAAAAGAGCCAGGCGCTGTTGGTGCGGGTGCTGAGCCAGTACACCCAGGCCTTGTTCGCCCAGGACCAGATCGACATCGCCCAGGCCAAGAAAAAGGCGTTCGAGCAACAGTTCCAGCAGAACGAGCAGCTGTTTCGCCAGGGTGAAGGCACCCGCACCGACATCATCGAGGCGCAGGCGCGCTATGAACTGGCAATCGCCGAAGAAATCGAGGCGCGGGACGAGCAGGATGCCGCCTTGCGTGAACTCGGCTCGTTGATTGGCGTCCCGGCCCTGGACATCGGCGACCTGGCGCCCTTGCACGACACCTTCTTCCAGGTCTTTGCCTTGCAACCGGCCAGTTTCGACACTTGGCATGAGCTGGCGGTGAGCAATAACCCCAGCCTGGCGTCCCAGCGCCAGGCGGTGGACGTGGCGCGCTTCGAGGTGGAACGCAACCGTGCCGGGCACCTGCCCAAGGTCAATGCCTACGCGACGATGCGCCAGAACGAATCGGAAAGCGGCAACACCTATAACCAGCGCTACGACACCAACACCATCGGCCTGGAAGTCAGCGTGCCGCTGTATGCCGGCGGCGGGGTCTCGGCGTCGACCCGCCAGGCCAGCCGCAACATGGAACAAGCCGAATATGAGCTGGAGGCCAAGACCCGCGAGACGCTGATCGAGCTGCGCCGGCAGTTCAGCGCCTGCGTGTCGGGGGTGAACAAACTGCGGGCCTACCAGAAAGCCCTGAGCTCCGCCGAAGCGCTGGTGGTCTCGACCCGGCAAAGCATTCTTGGCGGCGAGCGGGTCAACCTCGACGCGCTCAACGCCGAGCAGCAGCTCTACACCACCCGCCGCGACCTGGCCCAGGCCCGCTACGACTACCTCATGGCCTGGACCAAGCTGCACTACTACGCCGGCACCCTCGGTGCGCAGGATTTGGCGAAGGTGGACGAGGCGTTTGTGTCCCCCGTGGACGCTCGATGACAGCGAGGATGCCTTTGTGGCGAGGGACCTTGCTCCCGCTCGAGTGCGAAGCGCTCGCAGGTATTTTGGGGCTGCTGCGCAGCCCAGCGGGAGCAAGCTCCCTCGCCACAAAAGCTGGGCAAGCCACAGAAGCTGGGGCAAGCCACAAAAGCCATGGCAGCCACAAAAGCCATGGCAAGCCACAAAAGCCATGGCAAGCCACAAAGCCAGGAACACCACAGGATTTTTGCAACAACTAAGGATGGTTCGTGATGAAAATCGAAAACAAAAAACAACCCAGACCGACAGGTCGCGTGTTTCTGCTCAAGACCCTCAACCGCGCCATGCTCTGCGCACTGGCGACCTTGGGCACGGCCCAGGCGGCGCCTTATGTCGAGGGCGGCAGGGCGGGTGACCCGGACAGCTGGCGCAGCAGCGAGTTCGACGCCGAATGGGGTTTGGGTGCGATCAACGCGCAGCAGGCCTACGCCGCCGGGTACACCGGCAAGGGCGTCAAGCTGGGCATCTTCGACCAGCCGGTCTATGCGGCGCACCCGGAGTTCTCCGGCACTGGCAAAGTCGTGACCTTGGTCACCAGCGGCATCCGCGAATACACCGACCCCTACATCCCGGTGAAAGCCGGCGATCCGTTCCGCTACGACGGCTCACCGACCGTCGGCTCCGACGGCAAGCTGGGCTCCCATGGCACTCACGTCGGTGGGATTGCTGCCGGCAGTCGCGATGGCAGCCCGATGCACGGCGTGGCATTCGATGCGCAGATCATCAGCGCCGATAACGGCGACCCGGGCCCCGAGGATGGCATCATCCGGGGCAACGATGGCGCGGTGTACAAGGCAGGCTGGGACGCGTTGATCGCCAGTGGCGCACGGATCATCAACAACAGCTGGGGCATCGGCATCACCGACCGCTTCGACCAGGGCGGTCGCGATCCGGCGTTCCCGCACTTCACCGTGCAGGATGCGCAACTGCAATTCGAGCAGATCCAGCCGTTGCTGGGCACCAAGCCCGGCGGTGCCTACGAAGGGGCCATCGCCGCGGCTCGCAGCGGGATCGTGACGATTTTCGCCGCCGGCAACGACTACAACCTCAATAACCCCGATGCCATCGCAGGCCTGGCGTATTTCGTCCCGGACATCGCGCCGAACTGGCTCACCGTGGCGGCGCTGCAAGTCAACCCGGACACCGCCAGCCCCGATCCGTACACCATCAGTACCTTCTCGTCGCGCTGCGGCTACACCGCCAGTTTCTGCGTGTCGGCACCGGGCACCCGGGTCTACAGCGCGGTGATCGGCGGCACCCGTGCCGACGACCTGACCGTGGGCTACGCCAACAAGAGTGGCACCTCCATGGCCGCGCCCCATGTCGCCGGCAGCGGGGCGGGGTTGATGGAGCGTTTCCCCTACATGACCGGTGCCCAGGTCGCCAGCGTGCTGCGCACCACCGCCACCGACATGGGCGCGCCGGGCGTCGATTCGTTGTATGGCTGGGGCATGATCAACCTGGGCAAGGCCATCGACGGCCCATCGATGCTGGTGACCGAACAGGACATTCCCGAGGAGTTTCGCATCGACGGCGCCTACGGTTCAGGTCAGTTCGTGGCGGACCTGCCGGGCATCGGCGCGATCATCGATGCCGGAAAACCCACGGAGCGGGTGTGCAGCGGCATCCAATGTGGCCTGGACGTTTGGCGCAACGACATCGCCGGTCACGGCGGGTTGACCAAGGAAGGCATCGGCACCCTGGTGCTCACCGGTGAAAACACCTACAGCGGGCCGACCCTGGTCAATCAAGGACGACTGGCGATCAATGGTTCGCTGGCATCGGCTGTGACGGTCAACGACGGCGGCATCCTCGGCGGCAACGGCCGCATCGCCAGCCTGACCGCCAACCGCGGCGGCAGCGTGGCGCCGGGCAACTCCATCGGCACCTTGCAGGTGGCCGGCGACGTGACGTTCCAACCCGGTTCGAACTACGAGGTGGAAGTCTCGCCCAGTTCCAGCGACCTGATCGTGGCTGGCGGCAAGGCGTCCATTGACGGGGCGACGGTGTCGCTGTCCCTGGAAACCAGCCCGACGCTGCTCACGGCCGGCGAAGTGATAAGTCTGCTGGGTAGACAGTTCAACATCCTGCAGGCTGCCGGTGGCATTGATGGGCGTTTTGCCGAAGTGTTGCCCAACTACGCGTTCCTGGGGGGCGACCTGACGTACGGCGCCAGCGGCATCCAACTGGCGGTCCAGCGTAACGACGCGTCATTTGCCAGCCTCGGCCTGACGCCCAACCAGCGCTCCGTGGCCACTGCCGCCGAGCAACTGGGCGCGGGCAACGGGCTGTACGAGGCCTTGCTGCTGGCACCCAGCGCCGCCGTGGCACAACAGGCGTTCCAGCAGTTATCCGGCGAAATTCACCCGGCCATCGGCACGCAGTTGATCAACGACAGCCGCCATTTACGTGACGCCGTGGGCGATCGTCTGCGCCAGGACGCGCTCTACGACGCCGGTACACCGACCGATGCCAGCAGCAATGCCTGGTTCAAGGTGCTGGGCGCTTGGGGCAAGAACGAGGGTGGGCATGATAGCGCCGGCACGACCAGCTCCATCGGCGGCTTGCTGGCCGGTGTCGATGGCCTGATCAGTGAGCAGACGCGACTGGGTTTCGTCACCGGCTACAGCGACAGTTCGCTGGGCATGGGCGACGGCACCCATTCCTCGGCCAAGGCTGACAGCTATCACCTGGGTGTCTATCTGGGGCATGAGATCGACGCGCTGCGCCTGACCGTCGGCGGCGCCCACAGCTGGCACCGCATCGACGTCAAGCGCGACCTGCAATGGGGCGACGTCAGTGGCCGGGAGAAAACCAAGCGTGATGCGCGGACCACCCAACTCTTCACTGAAGCGGCGTACCGCCTCGACGTGCAACCGGTGGCCCTGGAACCGTTCGCCAACCTGGCCTATGTGCACCTGGACAGCGACAGCTTCCACGAGAAAGGCGACAACGCGGCCCTGCACGGGGGTGACGACCGGCGCGATGCCGTGCTTTCGACCCTGGGCGTTCGGGCCAGCCACACCCTGGCGCTGTCGGATCAACGGCAACTGCAACTGTCCGGTTCCCTCGGCTGGCAGCACAACCTGAGCAGCACCACGTCCGAACAGGATTTGGCCTTCGCCGGCAGCAGCAACACCTTCGCGGTGCAGAGCGTGTCCATGGACCGCAACGCCGCCGTGATCGGCGCCCGTGCCGGGCTCGCCGTCGCCAAGGATGTGCGGGTCAACTTGGACTACAACGGCCTGCTCGGCGCCCGGGATAAAACCCATGGCGTGGGCTTGACCCTGGATTGGCAGTTCTGACCAAGAGAAGGCATTGAACAGACACTTCTGCAGAGGGAAGGTCTGAACAGGTCTTCTGTGGCGAGGGAGCTTGCTCCCGCTGGGGTGCGAAGCACCCCCAAACAGGCTGACCGGATCAACCTGGCACACCGCGACAACCGTGTTGGGGCTGCTGCGCAGCCCAGCGGGAGCAAGCTCCCTCGCCACAATGATCCTCCATCAGATGGTTTTAGCATTCCAACAACAAAAAGAGAGCAACCACCATGGGTATCTACGACTACAAGAACTTCGGCACTACCGAATCCAAGGCACTGGTCAGCGACGCAATGGCGATCATGCTGTATTCCTACCACAACCTCGACCACGGCTTTGCCGCCGGGTACCAGCACAACGGCTTCGGTGCCGGCCTGCCGGCGACCCTGGTCACCGCGCTGTTGGGGGGCACCGATTCCCAAGGGGTGATTCCTGGCGTGCCGTGGAATCCCGATTCGGAAAAACTCGCCTTGGAAGCCGTTCAGAAAGCTGGTTGGACACCCATCAGCGCCGAGCAACTGGGCTACGCCGGCAAGGTGGATGCTCGTGGGACGTTCTTTGGCGAAAAGGCTGGCTACACCACCGCGCAGGTGGAGATCCTTGGCAAATACGACGCAACGGGGCAGTTGCAGGAAATCGGCGTGTCGTTTCGCGGCACCAGTGGCCCTCGGGAAAACCTGATTGGCGATTCCATTGGCGACGTGATCAACGACCTGATGGCCGCGCTGGGCCCCAAGGATTATGCGAAAAACTACGCCGGCGAAGCCTTTGGCAGCCTGCTGGAGAATGTCGCGAAGTTTGCCCAGGCCCATGGGCTCACGGGCGCGGACGTGCTGGTCAGCGGCCACAGCCTGGGTGGGCTGGCGGTCAACAGCCTGGCGGACTTGAGCTCCCAGCAATGGTCAGGCTTCTATGCCGATGCCAATTACATTGCCTACGCCTCGCCGACCCAGAGCAGTACCGACAAGGTCTTGAACATCGGCTACGAGAACGATCCGGTGTTCCGCGCCCTGGACGGCTCGACGTTCAACCTCGCCTCGGTGGGTGTGCACGATGGGCAACAGGAATCCGCCACCAACAACATCGTCAGTTTCAATGACCACTACGCTTCGGCGGCCTGGAACGTGTTGCCGTTTTCCATCCTCAACATCCCCACCTGGATTTCCCACCTACCCAGCGGCTACAGCGATGGCCTGGGCCGGATCATGGACTCGGCGTTCTACGACCTCACCGAAAAAGACTCCACCCTCATTGTCGCCAACCTGTCGGATCCTGCGCGCGCCAACACCTGGGTGCAGGACCTCAACCGCAACGCTGAAACCCACACCGGTAGCACGTTCATCATCGGCAGCGATAGCAACGACCTGATCCAGGGCGGCCAGGGCAGCGACTACCTGGAAGGGCGCGGCGGCAACGATACGTTCCGCGATGGCGGTGGCTACAACGTGATACTGGGCGGGCAGGGCAGCAACAGTCTGCAGTTGCAGCAGTCGGTGAAGGATTTCAGTTTCGCCCATGACGGCGCCGGGACGCTGTACGTGCGCGATGCCCATGGCGGGATCAGCGTCACCCGCGACATCGGCACCTTGGTCAGTAAGGAGTCCGGATTGTTCTGGGGGCTGCTCAAGGATGAGGTGAACCACAGCGTCACCGCCAACGGCTTGATGGCCGGCGCCAAGCTGACGGCCTATGCGTCATCGGTCAAGGGCAGCGCGGCCAACGACACCCTGGTGGCGGGTGCGAAGGGGGACTGGCTGTTTGGCCTGGACGGCAACGACGTGCTGGTAGGCGGCGCGGGTCACGACACCTTCGTCGGCGGTGCGGGCAATGACCTGATGCAAGCGGGCGGTGGCGGTGACACCTTCCTGTTCAACGGCTCGTTTGGCCAGGACCGGATCACGGGGTATGAGGCGGGGGACAAACTGGTGTTCCTCGGTGTGCCGGGCGCCGGGACAGGTCATGACGACAGCGAGTACCTGTCACAGGTGGGCAATGACACGCTGCTCAAGGGCGGTGACAGTTCCGTGACCGTGGTGGGGGGTGGTCTCGATCGGGTTGGCGGCGACGGGATCGTGTTCGCCTGATATCGCTATCGCGAGCAAGCTCGCTCCCACAGAGGGGGTTCGGAGTGTATGCAGGATTTGTGTTCACCACCAGCTTCCACAGTGGATTATGGGTGGATGCAGCATTTGTGTTCACCACCGAGCCTTTGTGGGAGCGAGCTTGCTCGCGATGGCGGCCTACCAGGCGAATCACTGGAATCAGTCTTCCTTGCGAATGGTGGCCACATCATCGGCGCGGACCCGGACTTGTCTGCCGGAAATATCCTCGAACTCATAGAAACCATCGACGGTGCGGGTGTTGGGGGTGTCCTTGGTCAAATATTGGGTGCCGTTCTGCAAAGTCACCACCGTGGGCGACGCGCAGCCAGCCAGCGCCATAAATGCCACGGCAACCAGGGGCAGGCCCACAAACTTCATGTTCATAACCATAACCTCTCAAATCCAAAGGACACGGAGCAGCTGATTCGACCGCGCCATCATCTTAGTCAACCGCCATTGGTCTCGCTTACCGTAGGAAAGTTCATCGCTAGCTGAAGGATTTCACCTTAAATATAGGAGACCGTTCATCTTTTGCGGTTGCCTGGCTGGTTTACAGCTGTTATCTGTATGCATAACCAGTACCTCGACATCCTTGGCGTTTCTTTCCGTGGCAACCCGTTCTCTCGACGATCCGTTTTACTACCTGAACAACTTCCAGCAAGTGCTGGCGTGGTTGACCCAGCGTTATGCCGATGTGCTCAGCAGCGCAGAGCAGCGCTTCATCAACGATTTCGCGGCGCTACCCCGTGCCTCCCAAGGCTTGCTGGTGCGGATGGTGATGCGCAAAGGGCTACGGTTCCGTCATAACAAGCTCAACTATCCGGAAATCGGCGACATTGGCGTCGCCGTCGAGCCATTGCTGGCGCTGGGTTGGGTCGAGGAACAGGCCCCGGTCGGGCTCGTCGAACTGTTCGAGGTGTTGCTCAAGGTGGAAATCCTCCAGTGCCTGGGCCACCTGATCGAGCACCCCAAGGCCAAAAAGACCGAATGGCTCCAGGCCCTGGAGGATCACTCCAACCCACCTCAACCTTTCCGTGCCTGGTGTCCGCAGCTCGATGATCGGCTGTACAGCCTGACGATCATGGACCTGTGCGACAGGCTGCGCTTGATGTTCTTTGGCAACCTTCACCAGGACTGGTCGGAATTCGTCCTGGCGGACCTGGGCATCTTCACCTACGAAACCGTCGAATTCAGCACCGAGTCACGGGGCTTGCGCAGCCGCGAAGACGTCGATGCCTGCCTGTTCCTGCACGACTGCCAACTGCGCTTCGAAGCCGGCGAGCCCGTGGAAGAGATCGTCGCCCAGGTCAACGACCTGTCCCTGGATAATCCATGGCTGGAACGGCGCCGGGGCAAGTTGTTGTTCCAGATCGGCCAGTACGGCGAGCGCATCGGCGATTTCGCCTTGGCCTTGTGCATCTATCGCGATTGCACCTACCCAGGCGCGCGGCTGCGGAGGGTCCGGGTGCTGGAGCGCATGGGCGAATATGCCTTGGCCCTTGAACTGGGTGAGGCGGCGGCACAGGCACCGCAAAGCGCTGCTGAAACCCAGGCGTTGCTGCGGATCGTGCCTCGCCTGCGGCGCAAGCTGGGCGGCCCGCCAGTGCCACGGACAATCGCCCGGGAAGTGGAGCGCCTGGACTTGCATCTGCCTCGCGTCGACCCAGGCTTATCGGTGGAATACCACGTCCAGGCCCATCTGCACGACGAAACCGCGCCGGTGCATTACGTCGAGAACAGCCTGATCAATTCGCTGTTCGGCCTGTTGTGCTGGCCGGCGATCTTCGCGCCGTTGCCGGGCGCGTTTTTCCATCCGTTCCAGCGCGGGCCGGTCGATCTGCTCAACGAGGACTTCCATGCCCGTCGCGCCGAGTTGTTCGCGGTCTGCCTGGCGGAGTTGGACGACGGTCGCTATCGACAGACCATCGGCCGCCGTTACGCCGAGAAGTGGGGCATACAATCGCCGTTCGTGTTCTGGGGCGCGTTGTCCGAACCGTTGCTGGAACAGGCCCTCGATTGCCTGCCGGCCGAACATCTCAAGCACTGGTTCCAGCGCCTGCTGCTGGACATCAAGGCCAACCGCGCCGGTATGCCGGACCTGATTCAGTTCTGGCCGCAGCTCAAGACCTACCGCATGATCGAAGTCAACGGCCCCGGTGATCGCCTGCAAGACAACCAACTGCGCTGGCTGGAGTTCTGTCATGAGCACCAGATGCCCGTTGCCGTTTGTTATGTGCAATGGGCGGAGTCCGCCATTGCGAGCGAGCTCGCTCCCACAGGCGCTGAGTTGCCACAAATCGAATGTGGGAGCGAGCTTGCTCGCGATGGGGCCGCATGAACCCTGCACCGAGCTACAGCATCGCCGTGCGGGCGCTGTGTGAGTTCACCGCCAAGGTGGGCGACCTGGACCTGCGCTTCACGCCGTCGCCCACGGCCCTGGAAGGCATTGCCGGCCACCGCACCGTCGCTTCGCGGCGCAACGAGGGGTATCAGGCTGAAGTGGCCCTCGAAGGTCATTACCAGACACTGAAAGTCAAAGGCCGGGCCGACGGCTATGACCCGGCCCGCCAGTGCCTTGAAGAAGTGAAGACCTACCGGGGCGACCTGAGCAAACAGCCGGCCAACCACCGCCAGTTGCACTGGGCCCAGGCGAAAATCTATGGCTGGCTGATGTGCCAGAAGCTGCAGTTGCCGCACATCGACGTGGCCCTGGTGTATTTCGACATCGTCAGCGAAAAGGAAACCCGCTTCGCGCAACGCTTCGAGGCACCACAGCTGCAAGCCTTTTTCGAGGAACAATGCGCGGCGTTCCTGGCCTGGGCCGAGCAGGAAATGGCCCATCGACAGGCGCGTAACCTCGGCGCCCAGGCGCTGGTATTTCCCCATGTGGGTTTCAGGCCGGGGCAACGGCACTTGGCCGAATCGGTATTCAAGGCGGTCAGCACCGGCCGCTGCCTGATGGCCCAGGCGCCCACCGGCATCGGCAAGACCGTTGGCACCTTGTTCCCGATGCTCAAGGCCCTGGCGCCGCAGCAATTGGACAAGGTCTACTTCCTCACGGCGAAAACCCCGGGACGCAAGCTGGCCCTGGACGCGGCGCGCGTGATCATCGACAGCGCGCCGTCGATGCCGTTGCGGGTGCTGGAAATGATCGCCCGGGACAAGGCCTGCGAACACCCGGACAAAGCCTGCCATGGCGAATCCTGCCCGCTGGCCCGTGGATTTTATGACCGCCTGCCGGGCGCCCGGGCAGCGGCGAGTCGGGTCGCCATGCTCGATCAGGCGGCGTTGCGCGAGATTGCCCTGGCCCACGAGGTATGCCCGTATTACCTGAGCCAGGAAATGGCCCGTTGGACCGACGTGGTAGTCGCCGACTACAACTATTACTTCGACTTCAGTGCCTTGCTCTTTGTCCTGGCCCAGGCCAATAACTGGACCGTCGCGACCCTGGTGGACGAGGCGCATAACCTAGTGGAGCGCGGACGGCAGATGTACAGCGCGACCCTCGACCAGGCCACGTTGAGCAGTGTGCGCAAGACCGCCCCCGAAGCGCTGAAGAAATCCCTGGAACGGGTCAATCGTCAGTGGAACGCTTTGCATGCGCCCCAGGTGGCGGCCTACCAGGCCTATGAAAAACTTCCGGAAAAACTGCTCCAGGCCCTGGCCACCTGCACCACGGCGATTGGCGATTACCTCAACGATCACCCCCAGGGCCTGGACAGCGCACTGCAGGCGTTCTACTTCGACGCCTTGCAGTTTGGTCGGGTGGCGGAGACTTTCGACGAGCACTTCCTGTTCGACATCCACAAGCGTGAGCTCGGCCGCCAGCGCAGCCTGTCGACGCTGTGCCTGCGCAATGTGGTGCCGGCCGCATTCCTGCGACCCAGGCTGACGGCGGCCCGCAGCACCGTGCTGTTCTCGGCGACCCTGAGCCCTCGGCATTACTACGCGGATTTGCTGGGGACGCCGGGCGACACGGTGTGGATCGACGTGGAGT
>NZ_JABAEE010000116.1:0-14343 GCF_023701885.1 Pseudomonas sp. CG7
AGCGGTGACAACGTTCACACCGCCACCGTCGATGACGGCAAGGAATGGGGCCGCGAAAGTGAACTGGCCTACACCGTGCAGAGCGGTGTGCTGAAAAGCCGGAATGTGAAATGGCGTAACTCGACGATGCGCCGGGATTACAGCACCAATGAATTCGATGAGAACCGGTTGATCGTCAGCTATCCGATCGGTTTGTTGTAAAAGCTGAATATGGATGGAGGCTGTACCACCGTCATCGCGAGCAAGCTCGCTCCCACAGGGAATTGGCGGTGGGCGCAGATTCAATGGCCGCTGGAGATCAGTGTGGGAGCGAGCCTGCTCGCGAAGACGACGGCACATTCAGTATCTTCGAAAACTGACACACCGCTTTCGCGAGCAAGGGCTCCCACAGGAATCGAGGTATGTCCTAACCCCGCGATTCGACACCCAGCTCATCCCAGACGGATTCGGCCAGGTGGAAGGTGGCATTGGCCGCCGGAATGCCGCAGTAAATGGCGCTCTGCATGATCACTTCCTTGATCTCGCTGCGGCTTACGCCATTGTTGGCGGCGGCGCGCAGGTGCAGCTTGAGCTCTTCATTGCGGTTCATGCCGATCAGCATGGCGATAGTAATCAGGCTGCGGGTATGGCGCGGCAGGCCCGGGCGGGTCCAGATGTCGCCCCAGGCGTGGCGGGTGATCATCTCCTGGAATTCGCTGTTGAACTCGGTCAGGGCATTGAGGCTGCGATCGACATGGGCATCGCCCAGCACCGCGCGGCGTACTTGCATGCCTTCGTCGTAACGTTGTTTCTCGTCCACAGGAAACTCCTCAGGCACGGCCAGAATCAAGCAGGAAATCCAAGACCCGCGCACTGAACGCAGCACCGGCCTGGACGTTGGACAGGTGCGCGGCATGGAACTCGGCGTACTCGGCGCCATTGACGCGCTCTTGGATAAAGTGCCCACCCGACGGTGGCGTCACCGCATCTTCGGTGCCGGCGATCACCAGCAGCGGCACGCGAATCGATGATAACTGCTCGCGAAAATCGGCATCACGCACCGCCGCGCAGTTGGCGGCATAACCCTGGGGCGAGGTCGCGGCCAGCATCTCAGTGATTTTTTTTGCCGTCGCAGGCTGGGCCTCGGCAAAGTCGGGGGTAAACCAGCGGGCAATCGACGCATCGCGCAACGCCACCATCGCATCCTTGCCGTCACGCAGCACGGTTTCGATGCGCGGGTTCCACATCGACGGGTCGCCGATCTTGGCCGCGGTGTTGCACACCACCAGTTTGTGCAAGCGTTCACTGGCATTGATGCCCAGCCATTGACCGATCAAGCCCCCCATCGACAAGCCGCAGAAATGCACCTTGTCGATCTTCAACTGATCAAGCATCGCCAGCACATCGCGACCCAGCTGTTCAATGCTGTAGGGGCCTTCGGTCACCAGCGACTGGCCATGACCACGGGTGTCGAAACGCAGCACGCGAAAATGTTCGCTGAAGGCCGGGATCTGCTCATCCCACATGTGCAGGTCGGTGCCCAGGGAGTTGGAGAGCACCAGCACCGGGGCGTCTTGCGGCCCGTCCAATCGGTAGTTCAGATCGCCCTCGGCGAGTTTGACGAATCCCACAACAATCTCCTTTCAGGCATTCAAGGCAAGGTGTTCGGCCACGGCTCGGGCAACCCAGGTCTGGGCCTGGCCGAGGTAGTGGGCCGGGTCGAGCAGATGGTCGAGCTCGGTGGCGGATAACTGCGCGTTGACCTGGGGTTCGTCTCCCAGCACAGCGCGCAAATGCCGCTGTTCGGCCACGGCGCGCTTGCAGCATTGCTCCAGCAGATGATGGGCGGTGTCACGGCCAACCCGCTGGGCCAGGACGCTGCTCACCGCTTCGGCCAGCACCAACCCCTGGGTCAGTTCCAGGTTGCGGGCCATGCGCGCCGTGTCCACTTCCAGCCCTTCGGCCAGCAGTCGCGCCTGTTGCAAGGCGCCGGAGACCAGGCAGCAGATCTCCGGCAGGGTTTCCCATTCGGCGTGCCACAGGCCCAGGCTGCGCTCGTGTTCCTGAGGCATGGCGCTGAACAGCGTCGACAACAGGCCAGGCACTCGTGTCGCCGCGCCGATCAGCACCGCCGCGCCCACCGGGTTGCGCTTGTGCGGCATCGTCGACGAACCGCCCTTGCCCGGTGCAGAAGGTTCGAAGGCTTCACCGGCCTCGGTCTGCATCAACAGGCTGATGTCGCGCCCCAATTTGCCCAGGCTGCCGGCGATCAACCCTAGCACCGCGCCGAACTCCACCAGGCGATCGCGCTGGGTGTGCCACGGTTGCTCCGGCAGGTTCAGTTGCAACTCGGCGGCCAGGGCTTCGGCGACCGGCAGCGCCTGTTCCCCCAAGGCGGCGAGCGTTCCGGAGGCGCCGCCGAATTGCAGCACCAGCAAACGCGGCGTGAGTTCCCGCAAGCGTTGGCGACTGCGGGTGATCGCCCCCAGCCAACCGGCGATCTTCATGCCCAGGGTTACCGGGGTTGCGTGTTGCAACCAGGTGCGCCCGGCCAGCGGTGTGGCGGCGTAGCGTTCGGCTTGTCGGGCCAGGGTCGCGGCCAGTTGCGCCAGCTCTGCCTCGATCAAGTCCAACGCTCGGCGCAGTTGCAGCACCAATCCGCTGTCCATCACGTCCTGGCTGGTGGCGCCCAGGTGCACGTAGCGTTCGGCCTCGGCGCTCTCGGTGGCGATGCGCTTGCCCAATGCCTTCACCAGCGGGATCGCCGAGTTGCCGGCACTGGCAATCGCTTCGCTCAACGCGCCAAAGTCGTACAACTGGGCACGGCAGGCGTTCTCGATCGGCGCCACCGCGGCCTGGGGGATCAATCCCACTCGCGCTTGGGCCCGGGCCAATGCGGCCTCGACGTCCAGCATGGCCTGCACCCGCCCTGCATCGCAGAACACCTCGCGCATGTCGCGGGCGGTGAAGTAGGCATCGAACAGCTGATTGCCCGGTCGTTCGCTCATAAACAGTCCTTCGAAAAATGGATGCCTTTGGCCAGAGATCGCTCCCGCTTGAGTGCGAAGCGCTCACAAGATAGGGCTGCTGCGCAGCCCAGCGGGAGCAAGCTCCCTCGCCACAATGAATCTAACGGGCCTTCGGTTCACCACTCACAGGTCATGGTGCAAATACGCCGGCTGCTTGGGCAGGCGCAGGCTGAACAGGAACGCCACCCCCATCATCACCGTGACATACCAATAAAAGGCGTTTTCCATGCCCTGGGCCTTCAGGCTCAAGGCGACGTATTCGGCCGATCCGCCAAAAATCGCATTGGCCACCGCGTAAGCCAACCCTACTCCCAGTGCCCGCACTTCAGGTGGAAACATTTCGGCTTTCACCAGGCCGCTGATGGAGGTATAGAAACTGACGATCGCCAGCGCCAACGTAATCAGGACAAACGCCAGGAACGGGCTGCTGATGCTTTTGAGCGTCAACAGGATCGGCACCGTGCACAACGCTCCCAGGCCACCGAACCAAAGCATGGAGTTACGCCGGCCGATCTTGTCCGCCAGCATGCCGAACAGCGGTTGCATGCACATATAGAGGAACAGCGCGCCGGTCATGATGTAGCTGGCGGTCTTGGCATGCAGGCCCGCGGTGTTCACCAGGTATTTCTGCATGTAGGTGGTGAAGGTGTAGAAAATCAGCGAACCACCGGCGGTGTAGCCGAGCACGGTGATAAACGCCGCCTTGTGGTCGCGAAACAGCGCGGCGATGCTGCCGGCGTCCTTGTTCTCGCGCATTTCCTTGCTGCTGGTTTCTTTCAGGGAACGCCGCAGGAGCAGGGAAATCAACGCCGCCGCGGCGCCTACCACGAACGGAATTCGCCAACCGTAGGCACGCAGTTCGTCCTCGTTGAGAAACTGTTGCAGGACCACCACCAGCGACACCGCCAGCAGCTGCCCGCCAATCAGCGTCACGTACTGGAACGAGGCGAAAAAGCCGCGCTGGCCCTTGAGGGCCACTTCGCTCATGTAGGTGGCGGTAGTGCCGTATTCGCCGCCCACCGACAGGCCTTGCAGCAAGCGCGCGAACAACAGCAGCACCGGCGCCCAGACGCCGATGTCCTTGTAGGTGGGCAGGCAGGCGATGAGCAACGAGCCGAAGCACATCATCAGCACCGAGATCATCATCGAATTCTTGCGCCCGTGGCGATCCGCCACCCGACCGAAAATCCAACCGCCGATGGGCCGCATCAGGAACCCGGCGGCGAACACACCGGCCGTGTTGACCAGTTGCACCGTCGGGTTGTCCGAGGGGAAGAACGCCGGCGCGAAATAAATCGCACAGAATGCATAGACGTAGAAGTCGAACCATTCGACCAGGTTGCCGGATGAAGCACCGACGATGGCGAAGATGCGCTTGCTGCGTTCTTCACCGGTGTAGTGGCTGATTGGGATGGTCATGGGTTATTCACTCGTTGGGGGCTGACGAAGTCTAGACACACTTCGTAACACTCCCGTTCCACAAACAGTTTTTCGACGTGTAGTGCCTGTACTGCGGCCATCGCGAGCAAGCTCGGTCCCACAGGGTTGCATCTTCTCTGTGGCGAGGGAGCTTGCTCCCGCTGGCTTGCGCCCGTAGGAGCTGTCGAGCGAAGCGAGGCTGCGATCTTTTCCCAATCACTCGAGTTTCAAGTGAAAGATCAAAAGATCGCAGGCTTCGCCAGCTCCTACAAAGCCGAGCGGGAGCAAGCTCCCTCGCCACAAAATCGCCCATCACTCAGTAATCGAAGAACACCGTCTCGGCGTCCGTGCCCTGCAGGATCACGTTCCACTGGTACACGCCCGACGCATCGGGCTTGGCGACGAGGGTGCCGCGGCGCTCCTCGGGCACGCAGGCCAACAGCGGGTCAGCTTCGTTGGCCTGCTCGCCGTCAAAGTAGATGCGTGTCAGCAAATGCTTGACCAGCCCACGTGCGAACACCAGCACGACCAGATGCGGCGCCTGGGTCGCACCGCCCAGCCCTGGCACAGTGCCCGGCTTGATGGTGGCGAAGCGGAAGCGCCCTTCGGCATCCACCGGCACTCGACCGAAGCCCTCGAAGTGCGGGTCCAGGGGCTTGTCCTGGTCGTCTTCCGGGTGGGCGTATTTGCCGGCGGCGTTGGCCTGCCAGACTTCCAGCATCGCGTCGTTGACGAACTGGCCATTACCGTCGACCACCTGCCCGGTGATTGCCACACGTTGGCCAAGGGTTTGGGCAACGGTCAGGTCTTCGCGGTTCAGCCAGGTCAGGCCGATGTGGTAGTAAGGGCCAACGGTATGGGACGTGGGGGCGGCGAGCGTCATCTTATTTCTCCATCGGCGTGGCATCGCGGCCGCGCAAGACGATGTCCCAGCGGTAACCGAGGGCGTAGTGAGGGACGGTTTTTTCCAGGTCGAACCGGGCGATCAGGCGCTCCTTGGCGCGGGTGTCCGGCACGCAGTTGTAGATCGGGTCGTATTCCAGCAAGGGATCGCCCGGGAAATACATCTGCGTCACCAGGCGCGTCAGGATGCTCGGCCCGAACAGTGAGAAATGGATATGCGCCGGGCGCCAGGCGTTGTGATGGTTGCCCCACGGATAAGCGCCGGGCTTGATGGTCTGGAACTGATACCAGCCGTCGGCATCGGTCACGGTGCGACCGGTGCCGGTGAAGTTCGGGTCCAGCGGCGCGTCATGGTCGTCACGGTCATGGTTATAGCGGCCGGCGGCGTTGGCCTGCCAGATTTCCACCAGGATGCCGGACACCGGCTGGCCGTGCTCATCCAGCACCCGCCCGTGAATAATGATCCGCTCCCCCAGTGGCTCGCCGGCATGCTGGGCGGTCAGGTCGTGGTCCTTTTCCTGCAAGCGGTCGGCGCCTACCGTCGGGCCGGTAATTTCCGACAGCGAATGGGGCAGGAACACCAACGGCTTGGACGGCGAGCGCAGGTTGGTGGACTGGTAAGGCGGGTGCAGATACTCCGGCTGGGTGCCCGCTTGGGGGCGACGATAACCAGGCTTGTCAGTCATGAAGCATTCCTCGGTTTTCTTATTAGTAGAGCGACGCGTCAGACGCGTTCGATGGCCAATGCCAGACCCTGGCCGACGCCGACGCACATGGTCGCCAGGCCTTTCTTGCCGCCGGTCTTTTCCAAATGGTGCAACGCCGTCATCACCAAGCGCGCCCCGCTCATGCCCAGTGGATGGCCGAGGGCGATAGCGCCGCCGTTCGGGTTGACCTGCGGCGCATCGTCCGCCAGCCCCAAGTCCCGCAGCACCGCCAGGCCCTGGCTGGCAAAGGCTTCATTGAGTTCGATCACATCGAAATCCGCGACCGCCAGGCCCAGGCGTTCAGTGAGCTTGCGCACTGCCGGCACCGGGCCAATGCCCATCACCCGTGGCGCGACGCCGGCGCTGGCCATGCCCAACACTTTGCCCCGAGGCGTCAGGCCATGTTTTTTCACCGCTTCGGCCGACGCCAGGATCAAGGCGGCCGCGCCGTCGTTGACACCCGAAGCGTTGCCGGCGGTGACGGTCTTGTCAGGGCCATTGACCGGTTTGAGTTTGCCCAAGGTTTCCAGCGTGGTGTCGGCGCGCGGGTGCTCGTCCTGTTCGACCACGGTTTCGCCTTTTTTATGAGTGATGCGCACCGGCACGATTTCTTCGGCGAAAAAACCTGCCGCCTGGGCCGCCGCCGTTCGCTGTTGGCTGCGCAAGGCGAAAGCGTCCTGGTCGGCGCGGGACACGGCGTAGTCATCGGCCACGTTATCGGCAGTCTGCGGCATCGCGTCCACGCCGTACTGGGCTTTCATCAATGGGATGATGAAACGCCAGCCGATGGTGGTGTCTTCCAGCTTCATGTTGCGGGAAAACGCGGCGTCGGCCTTGCCCATCACGAACGGCGCCCGAGACATCGACTCCACGCCGCCAGCGATGGCCAGTTCCATCTCGCCGCTGGCAATGGCGCGGAACGCGGTGCCGATGGCGTCCATGCCCGAGGCGCAAAGGCGATTGAGGGTCACGCCGGGAATGCTTTCCGGCAGGCCCGCCAACAACAGCGCCATGCGCGCCACGTTGCGGTTGTCTTCGCCGGCCTGGTTGGCACAGCCGAGGAACACCTCATCCACCGCATTCCAGTCCACCGATGGATTGCGTTCCATCAGCGCCTTGATCGGCACAGCGGCCAGGTCATCGGCGCGCACGGCAGACAAACCGCCGCCAAACCGACCGATCGGGGTTCGAATCGCATCACAGATATACACGTCGCGCATCAAGCTTCTCCCGGTGCCTGGCCGTGGGCCGCCGCGGTGCGAGCTTCCAGGTCGCGCAGTGCGCGCAACTCCCCCTCGGTCGGCTCGGCGGTGGTTTGCACCTGGTCGGCGAAACGAATCGCCCACCCGGTGGCCGCAATGACTTGCTCGCGGGTCACGCCGGGGTGCAGCGCGGTGACCACGAATTCATGGCTGCCGGCTTCCGGTTCCATGATGCACAAATCGGTGATGATGCCCACGGGCCCCGCCCCCGGCAGGCCAAGACGCTTGCGCGAATCACCGCCTTCGCCATGGCCCACCGAGGTGATGAAATCCAGCTTGTCGACAAACGAACGCGCCGACTGCTTGAGGATGATCAACACGCTTTTGGCGGAACCGGCGATTTCCGGCGCGCCACCGGCACCCGGCAAGCGGACTTTCGGCTGATGGTAGTCGCCCACCACCGTGGTGTTGATGTTGCCAAAACGGTCGACCTGGGCCGCGCCAAGGAAACCGACATCGATACGCCCGCCCTGCAGCCAGTAGCGAAAAATCTCACCGGTCGGTACGACAGTGTCCGCGGTTTCCGCCAGCTCACCGTCGCCGATGGACAGCGGCAGTACGCTGGGCTTGGCACCGATCGGACCCGATTCGTAGATCAGCACGACGTCCGGCGACGAGGTCAGCCGCGCCAGGTTGGCCGCTTTCGACGGCAGGCCGATGCCGACGAAGCACACGGCATTGTTCTTCAAGCGACGCGCAGCGGCGACGGTCATCATTTCGTTGGTGGAGTAGTTCATGGTTTCACCTGCGAAGCGGCTGCCAGCCGGGCCTGGAATTCACTGAAGTCTCGAGTGCCGTGAATGTATTCGTTGATCCATGCGGTAAAGGTCTCACGGTCCCGGGCGATCGGGTCCCACGCCTGGTAGAAACGGTTGTCACGCTCGGTGTAGCCGTGGGCGTAGGACGGATGGGCACCGCCGGGGACATGGCACACGGCGCTCAACGCCCAGGTCGGCAGCACGCAGGCGTTCATCGGCGCGTTCAGGTCATCGACGATTTCTTCCACTGTGACGATGCAACGCTTGGCGGCCAGGGCAGCTTCTTTCTGCACACCGAGGATGCCCCATAGCAACACGTTGCCCTTGCGGTCGGCTTTCTGGGCATGGATCACCGTGACGTCCGGGCGCACCGAAGGCACGGCGGCCAGGACTTCACCGGTGAAGGGACAGGTCACGCTCTTGATCAGCGGGTTGACCTTCGGCAGGTCAGAACCGGCGTAGGCCCGCAACACTGCGAACGGCAGGCCGGAAGCGCCAGCGACGTAGGCATTGGCCAGGTCGGCGTGGCTGTGTTCCTCGATCTCCAGCGGGTGTGGCCATTGTTTCTCCACGGCATCGCGCAAGCGGTGCAACGACCCGACGCCAGGGTTGCCGCCCCAGGAGAAAATCAACTTGCGAGCACAACCGGCGCCGATCAACTGGTCATAGATCAGGTCAGGCGTCATGCGCACCAGGGTCAGATCGTTCTTGCCCTGACGAATGATTTCATGACCCGCCGCCGTAGGAATCAGGTGAGTGAAGCCTTCGAGCGCGACGGTATCGCCGTCATTGACGAATTGCTTCACCGCGTCGTGCAGCGAAAGGATTTCAGCCATGGGGCAGGCTCCCGTTATCCAGTAGACCGACATGAAGAAAAAGGCGCGAGGTTAAGCGCCGGAGTGACTGAAGATTAAGCTTCGGGATGACGGCAAAACAATCCGATAATCGACTGAGTGTTCGTTTATCGAACAGATTGTTGTTTGGCTATCGATTTGCCCTCACATCGAAAACAGGTGGAACCCGTGGCGAGGGAGCTTGCTCCCGCTGGGCTGCGTAGCAGCCCTAATATAGAGGGCCGCTTCGCGCCCCAGCGGGAGCAAGCTCCCTCGCCACAGGTGTGGACTCAGGGTTTCGTGCAGGTGAACAGCTCAGGTCGCATCCGCATGACTGACCATGCCCTTGATCACCACCGCCGTGGTCGCCAGCGCCGCAGGAATAACCAGCGCCGTCAGGACCTGTTCAAAGTTCCAGCCCAGCCCCAGCAGTGTGGCGCCCATCCAGGCGCCGAGGATCGCGCCGAAACGACCGATGCCCAGCATCCACGAGACCCCGGTGGCCCGGCCCTGGGTCGGGTAGAAACGCGCCGCCAGGGAAGGCATCGCCGATTGCGCGCCGTTGACACACATGCCGGCCACCAGCACCAGGGTGGCGAGCACGGTGATGTTGCCCAGGCTCTGCCCCACCGCGTAGGCAAACACCCCGGCCATCAGATAGAAAAGGCCGATGACCTTGTGCGGATTGAATCGGTCCATCGCCCAACCGACAAACACAGCGCTCAATACGCCGCCGAATTCAAACAACGCGCCGATAAACGCGGCATGTTCCATGCTCGCGCCGCTGTCGCGCATCAAGGTCGGCAGCCAACTGGTCAACAGGTAGACAATCACCAGGCCCATGAAATAGGTCAGCCACAGCAGCAAGGTGCCGGCGCTGTAGGTGCCGGAGAAAATCACCGCCAGCACGTTGCGGGCCTTGACGGTTTTCTGTTCCGGTACGCTGAAGCTCGCCGCTTGGGCAACCGTGTGCGGCTCGATCGGCGCCAGGGTCTTGCGCACTTTATCGGTGCCGCGATTGCGCACCACCAGGTAACGCGCCGACTCCGGCAGCCAGAACAGCAACACGACCGCCAGGATCAACGGCAGCACCCCGCCGATCAGCAGCAGGCTGTGCCAACCGAAGGCCGGGATCAACTTGGCGGAGATGAACCCGCCGCCCGCCATGCCCAGGTTGAAGCCACAGAACATACTAGTCACCAACAGCGATTTCTTGCGTTCCGGGGTGTACTCCGAGAGCAAAGTGGTGGCGTTCGGCATCCCGGCGCCCAAGCCCAGGCCGGTCAAGAACCGCAATACCAGCAATTGATCGACGTTGGTGCTGTAGGCCGAGGCCAGGCTGAACGCGCCGAACAGCACGACCGCGCCCACCAGTACGACTTTTCGCCCGAAGCGGTCAGCCAACGGCCCTGAACCCAGTGCGCCGCACCCCATGCCGATCAGCGCGGCACTCATTACCGGGCCGAGGCTGGCGCGATCGATGCCCCAATCCTGGGACAACGCCGGGGCGATGAAACCCATCGCGGCCGTATCGAGGCCGTCGAGGAATACAATCAGGAAACACAGAATCACCACCCGCCACTGATAACGCGATATGGGCTGGGTATTGATGAAGGACTGCACATCGAGGCAATTGCCTACGGAGATCTGGGGCTGGTTCATTTTATTTTTATTCCAAGCGAAAAACGCAGGCGGACGAACGGAGACCCGGCGACACACGCCGGATGACGCTGCGCGACATTAATGAGGCCGGGCAAATACCGTCAATTCATCGCCGCCGACTGTGTGCGTTTATCGAACAGCTTAAGTGAACAGCTGCGCGCTCAGGTCGCGACTGGCCCCCAGCAGGCCAGGCAGGAAGCGTTGCTCCAGCTCATTGCGGCTGACCCGCCCGGCATGGGTACTGACGTTTAGCGCGGCCACTACTTGACCGGAAGCGTCGTACACCGGTACGGCAATCGAACGCAGACCCTGTTCCAGTTCCTGGTCGACGATGCACCAGCCCTGCTGCCGCACCTGTTGCAGGCACTCGAGCAAAGCCTCAGGTGTGTGCAAGGTGCGGCTGGTCTTGGCCTGCAGGTCGGCGTGGTCGAGGTAGTCGCGCAACGACGCATCATCCAGGGCCGCCAGGAGAATCCTGCCCATGGAGGTGCAATAGGCTGGCAGGCGCCCGCCCACCGAAAGGTCCACCGAAATCAGGCGCTGGGTGGTCGCGGAGCGGGCGATATAGAGAATGTCGTCGCCTTCGAGCGTGGCCATGTTGCAGGCTTCGTGCAGTTGCTCGCTCATGCGGTCCAGGTACGGCTGGGCAGAAACGGCCAAGGGTGTGGAAGACAGATAGGCGTGACCGAGGGTCAACACTTTGGGCAGCAGCGAATAGGTGCGCCCGTCCGTGGTGGCGTAGCCCAGCTTGATCAAGGTATGCAGGCAACGCCTGACAGCGGCGCGGGGAATTTCCGTGCGGTGGCTGATCTGGGCGATGGTCAGGTGCCGCTTGCGTTCCTGGAAGGCCTGGACCACGGCCAAACCGCGAGCCAAGGACGTCATGAAGTCGGGGTTACCAGTCAAGGCCTGGATCCGCTTGGCCGGCGAGGCGACGATCGGTGGCGCGACGGAAGTGAAGGCATTGCGCAATTGGTCGTTCATGTTTGATCCTTCCCCGGGAATGACGGCTATTCAAGCGGCTGCCCGATGGGCAAGCAAGGGCCGCCGGCCGAGAACGTTCGATTATCGAACCGTCGACCGATAATCGCAATCGGGTCAGCTATCGAATGGCTCCCGCTGCGAACACCGTTGAGTTAAGTTGCAGGAAACAATGATTTTGTCTGGCGTGAAGGCGTGGGCCAATTGAACTTGTCGGCGTGAATGGCATCTGGATAGCGGTACTCGCCGACCTTTTTGCACGCGGTGATACAAGTTGCACATACAAACATGAGTTCACACAACAACAGCACCTTTTAATTTTCCCGATAGTGTTATTCGGCTGGGCCGCTATAATGCAAAACAGTGACGGTACGGCCAATCGACCGTTCCCGTACGCAGGCGCCGTGGTCATTACCCTGGTGCCCGAAGCGCCGTTATGGTCGCTTCCCCTGTTTGGCAACAACGCGAAGCCCTGATGCTACGTCAGCTGTCAGCTCTGGTGCCGTGGCCGTCTGCATGTCCACATGCAGTGCGTATCACCAGATTCAACTTCAATTAATTTAGGTAAAACTGTGACGAAAGACGAACTGCGCGCGGAACTTGAGCGCCAGGAACAACGTTACAAGGAAGTTTACGGCGGGGAAGTCACCACCTACGCCGCGCAACCTGAACCGGAACGCAAACCCTGGCGTAAGCGCGCCACCGTTCAGGACCAGGCCTTCACCCAAGAACTCCAGAAAATGGAAAAGGAACTCAAAGCCGAAGAGCAGTGCCGCTCAGCGCCCGAGGTTCCTGTGAAGAGGTTTCCGGCCGCCACCCAGGCTGGAATCCGTAGCGCACGCCCGCCATGAGCGGGCCGCCATCCGCTCCTGCCCGACGGTCGGGAAGGGTCATGGCCGACCTCCTTTTCAGAAATTTCATACAACCGCTCACGGCATCATTCAGCTTGCCGTGATCCTGGCCAAGTGTGCTTTGCGCCCCTGATTCAAAGGGTTACGCAACCCGCGGCAAACCTGGCGCTTGGGGCTGTCCTACAATTATTTTCGTTGAAGAATGTTACCGATGAGCAGGCAGTGCATCGATTACCGAGGTTTTCTGGCATAATCGCGCCCCCTTATGACCGGGTCAGAAAACCTTCATGATCGATTTATTCAGCGGACTGGATGCTTGGGTGCTTGTGAGCCTCTTGCTCGCCCTGGCTTTTGTCCTCGCCTTCGAGTTCATCAACGGCTTTCATGACACCGCTAACGCGGTTGCCACTGTTATCTACACCAAAGCCATGCCGCCTCACCTGGCGGTGTTCTTTTCCGGTGTGTTCAACTTTCTCGGTGTGTTGCTGGGCGGCGTGGGGGTGGCGTACGCCATCGTTCACCTGTTGCCCGTGGAGCTGCTGATCAATGTGAACACCGGACACGGGCTGGCCATGGTGTTTTCGCTGCTCGCAGCGGCCATCACCTGGAACCTGGGCACCTGGTACTTCGGTATCCCGGCATCCAGTTCCCACACATTGATCGGTTCGATCCTCGGCGTGGGTCTGGCCAACGCGCTGATCAACGATATCCCGTTGGCCGACGGGGTGAACTGGCAGAAGGCGATCGATATCGGCGCTTCCCTGGTGTTCTCGCCCATGGCCGGGTTCCTGATCGCCGCCCTGGTGCTGATCGGCCTGAAATGGTGGCGTCCGCTGTCGAAGATGCACAAGACGCCGGAACAGCGCCGCCAGATCGACGACAAGAAACACCCGCCGTTCTGGAACCGCCTGGTACTGGTGATCTCGGCCATGGCCGTCAGCTTTGTCCACGGTTCCAACGATGGCCAGAAAGGTATCGGCCTGATCATGCTGGTGCTGATCGGTATCGTGCCGGCGCAGTTCGTACTGGATCTGGGCAGCACCACCTACCAGATCGAGCGGACCCGTGACGCAACCTTGCACCTGAGCCAGTTCTACCAACGCAACCACGAGTCCCTGGGTGAATACCTGGCGCTGGGCAAAAGCGTGAACGGCGATCTGCCCGAGAAATTCCGCTGCACCCCGCAGCAGACCGAGCCGACCATCAATGCCCTGCTCGACACGCTCAAAGGCGTGGCGGACTACCATTCGCTGCCGTCGGAACGACGCATCGAGGTTCGTCGCTACCTGCTCTGCCTGGACGACACGGCGAAGAAGGTAGGCAAGTTGCCAGGCTTGGCAGCTCGCGAAAAAGATGACTTGAACAAGCTGCGCAAGGACCTGACCGCCACCACCGAGTACGCCCCGTTCTGGGTGATCCTGGCAGTCGCGCTGGCACTGGGCCTGGGCACCATGGTCGGCTGGAAGCGTGTGGTGCTGACCATCGGCGAGAAGATCGGCAAACAAGGCATGACCTATGCGCAAGGTATGTCGGCGCAGATCACCACCGCGTGCATGATCGGCGCGGCGAATATCTTCAGCCTGCCGGTTTCTACTACTCACGTGCTGTCTTCCGGCGTGGCGGGCACCATGGTCGCTAACAAGAGCGGCCTGCAAGGCGGCACCGTACGCACCATCCTGCTGGCCTGGGTACTGACCCTGCCAGCGACGGTGGCACTGTCGGCGGCGCTGTTCTGGCTGGCGTCCAAGGCCATCGGCAGCTGATTCCAGCGGCTCACAAAAAAGGTGCAACCCTTGCGGGTCGCACCTTTTTTTATGCCTAACACTGAGCAACTTGTGGGAGCGGGCTTGCTCGCGAAAGCGTCGGGTCAGCCACTGCATAGACTCTGTGATATACACATCTGAAGAAGCCGGCGAAGTGTATAGAGGAGCTCTCGCGGGGCGCCGTATCTGTTAATAA
>NZ_JABAEE010000117.1:0-11509 GCF_023701885.1 Pseudomonas sp. CG7
AGGCATGACCATACTCTTGCCGCCCCCGAAATGCTTTTAGGAATTTGGAGAGGCGACAACTAGCCTGACACCGGGGGCAGGCGCCACAGCACTTTTCTGGAAACACCCATGCCCAACATCCTCCTGGTCGAAGACGACACCGCACTCTCCGAACTGATCGCCAGTTACCTGGAACGCAACGGCTATCAGGTCAGCGTGCTCAGCCGTGGCGATCATGTGCGTGAACGGGCGCGGGTCGATCCGCCGGACCTGGTGATCCTCGACCTGATGCTGCCGGGGCTGGACGGCTTGCAGGTCTGCCGCCTGCTGCGGGCCGACTCGGCGACTTTGCCGATCCTGATGCTCACCGCCCGGGATGACAGCCACGACCAGGTCCTGGGCCTGGAAATGGGCGCCGACGACTACGTCACCAAGCCTTGCGAGCCCCGGGTGTTGCTGGCGCGGGTGCGCACCTTGTTGCGCCGCAGCAGCCTCACCGAGCCGCAGACGGCCAACGACCGCATCCTCATGGGCAACCTGTGCATCGACCTCTCCGAGCGCACCGTGACCTGGCGCGGGCAGCCGGTGGAGTTGTCCAGTGGTGAATACAACCTGCTGGTGGTGCTGGCCCGGCATTCCGGCGAAGTGCTGAGCCGTGACCAGATCCTGCAACGCCTGCGGGGCATTGAATTCAACGGCACCGACCGTTCGGTGGACGTGGCGATTTCCAAGCTGCGGCGCAAGTTCGACGACAACGCCGACGAAGCCCGCAAGATCAAGACCGTGTGGGGCAAGGGTTATCTGTTCAGTCGTTCCGAGTGGGAATGCTGAGCCGATGTGGAAGCTGCTGATTCGCCTGTACCTGGTCACCATCGTCTCCTATAGCGCGGCGATCTACCTGATGCCGGAGCTGGTGATCCGCCTGTTCCAGGAGCGTTTCCTGACCTACAACCTCGATTATTCCCGGGGCCTGCAAACCCTGATGGTCAAGCAGTTCCGCGCCGTGCCCAGCGAGCAGTGGCCGGCGCTGGCGGCGCAGATGGACAAGGAGTTCGAGCCGCTGCGCATCGAACTGGCCGCGGTCGATGACGAGGGCTTCAGCGCCGATGAGCAGGCGCGTCTCAAGCGCGGCGAGAACGTGGTACGCCTCGGCGACTGGGCCTGGCGAACCCTGGCGGCGGCGCCGCTGGACGAGCGCACGGCGGTGAAGATGGTCGTGCCGCCGGACCCGGCCGATGTCAGCTGGTTGTACTGGAGCATCAACGTGTTGGTCGGCGCGACGATGCTGGCCTGCCTGTTGCTCTGGCTGCGGCCGCACTGGCGTGACCTGGAACGCCTCAGGCGCACCGCCGAGCGTTTCGGTAAAGGTCATTTGGATGAGCGTACGCATATCGCTTCCAGTTCGAACATTGGCAGCCTGGCCCATGTGTTCGACACGATGGCGGGGGACATCGAGAATCTGCTCAACCAACAGCGGGACTTGCTCAACGCCGTGTCCCACGAATTGCGCACGCCCCTGACGCGGCTCGATTTCGGCCTGGCCCTGGCGCTGTCCGATGACCTGCCGGCGCCCAGCCGCGAGCGCCTGCAAGGGTTGGTGGCGCACATTCGCGAACTCGATGAGCTGGTGCTGGAACTGCTCTCCTACAGCCGTTTGCAAAACCCGCAGCGCCTGCCCGAACGGGTCGACGTGGCGCTGGACGAATTCATCGACAGCATCCTGGGCAGCGTCGACGAGGACCTGGCGGCGCCGGACGTGGGCATCGACGTGCTGTTGCACGGGGCGTTGGAGCGGTTCGTGCTGGACCCGCGCCTGACCGCACGGGCGTTGCAGCACCTGCTGCGCAATGCCATGCGGTATTGCGAAAAGCGCATCCAGATCGGTGTGCTGGTCGGTGACCAAGGCTGTGAGATCTGGGTCGACGACGACGGCATCGGCATTCCCGACAGCGAGCGCGAGCGCGTGTGCGAACCGTTCTATCGCCTGGACCGCCGCCGCGACCGCGCCACGGGCGGCTTTGGCCTCGGCCTGGCCATCAGCCGCCGGGCCCTGGAAGCCCAGGGCGGCACGTTGACTGTCGAGGCTTCGCCACTGGGCGGGGCGCGCTTCAAGTTGTGGGAGCCGACACCGTCCTGAGGTTCCCCGCGCGGTCTATTGCCCGACGCTGACCCTGTGGCGAGGGAGCTTGCTCCCGCTGGGCCGCCAAGCGGCCCCAATGCCTTTCACCCGAACAACCCCGCCGCAATGTTGATCGAAAACCCCAGGATCGCCGTGTTGAACACAAACCCGATCAACGATTGCGCCAACACGATCTTGCGCAATTGCCGCGTGGCAACCCCCACATCCGAGGTCTGCACCGCCACGCCGATGGTGAAAGAGAAGTAGAGGAAATCCCAATAGTTGGGCGTGGTCAGCCCTTCGGCAAACCGCAGCGCCGGCTCCTTGCCTTCCCAGGTGTAATACAACCGCGCGTAGTGAACGCTGAAAATCACCCCGATCAGCAACCATGAACCGGTCACGGTCATCGCCGTGAAGCCGTAATGCAACAGCTTGCCGGCGGCTTGCAGGTCGCGGCTGCCCGCCAGCTCGAAGGTGATGGTCGCCAGGCTGGCCAATGCCGCGACGCAGACCATCAGCAGCACCAACCCGGCATTTTCATCTTCGATTTCGGCGATGCGCTTCACATCCGGCGCCTTGGCCCGCACGGTCAGCCAGAACATCAGCACCAGGTAGGTCCAGACCCCGGCATTCCAACCGATCAGGACCTTGCTGATGATCGAGTCCACGGGAACCAGGATTCCCACCGCCAGGCCAAGGACCGTGGCGCTGGAAAGACGCGGGTGGGTGCGGGCGAGGAGGGGCATGGAGGCTCACTGTCCGGAAAAGAACCTAGTATGAGCCATCAGGCAAAGGACCGGCGGTCTATCGCGCTCGACTCGATCAATTGCACACCCGCTTCCTGCATCCGCCGGATCGCCGCCGCCAACGAGCCATCCTTATCGATGCTCGCTCCCACAATGGATTTGCGATGGACGCATGACTGATAGCTAGCCGGTTAACCCTGTGGGAGCGAGCTTGCTCGCGAAGAGGCCAGCACATCCAACATCTATGCAAGCTGACCCACCGCTATCGCGAGCAAGCTCGCTCCCACAATGGATTTGCAATATGACCTATGGCTAGCGGGATAACCCTGTGGGAGCGAGCCTGCTCGCGAAAGGGCCTTCACAGCCGACATCCCTGCAAGCCGACCCACCGTCAACCCCTGGCAAGCCCGCTCCTACAGTGGATCCATGCTGAGCTGGCAGCCCATAAAAAATATTCTCCCTGCCAGGCGTAGTGTCTTTCGTCGAAAATGTTCCAGGTTTGATGGCTTTTTGACATTTGGTTCGTGCGTCCCAGCCACGATTCAGTACAATCGCCGGCCCACCGGGCATGGAAGCCGTCCGGTTCTCCTGTTACGAGAAAAAACCATGCTCATCGGCAGTTATTCCCCCGCCCTTGTTTCGATTTCCTTGTTTGTTGCCGTGCTGGCTTCTTACACCGCGCTGGACCTGGCCGGGCGTATCGCGACCGCCAAGGGGCGCGCCGCGCATTTGTGGATAACCGGGGGCGCGCTGGCGATGGGGGTGGGCATCTGGTCCATGCACTTCATCGGCATGCTGGCGTTCACCTTGCCGATCGAGCTTGGCTACGACGTACCGATCACTGCGCTGTCGCTGCTGACCGCGATTCTTTCCAGCGGGTTTGCCTTGTGGCTGGTCAGCCAGCCGCGATTGCCGGCGTGGCAGTTGGCTTTCGGGGCGCTGATCATGGGCGCCGGGATCAGCGCCATGCATTACACCGGCATGGCCGCGCTGCGGATGCAGCCGGGCATCGATTACGACCCGACGCTGTTCGCCGCTTCGTTGGTGATTGCCGTCGGCGCGTCTGCCGCGGCGCTGTGGATTGCCTTTCGCCTGCGCCAGAACACCCCCCACGTGCGTCTGGCACGGGCGGGCGCCGCGGTGATCATGGGCATCGCCATCGTTGGCATGCACTACACCGGCATGGCGGGGGCGCGCTTCAGCGAGGGCAGCTTTTGCGGCTCGCTGGATGGCTTGAGCGGCAAGGGCCTGGACAATCTGGTATTGATCACCACCCTGGCGGTATTGGCCATTGCCCTGCTGACCTCGATTCTCGATGCGCGCCTGGAAGCCCGCACCGCCGAGCTGGCCCAGTCCCTGCCCCAGGCCAACCGGGAACTGACTCAGTTGGCCCTGCACGACCCCCTCACCGGACTGCCCAACCGTGTGCTGCTGGCCGATCGGATCGACCAGGCCATGCATCGGGTGCAAGAGCAGGGCGGTTGCTTTGCCTTGATGTTCATCGACCTCGACGGTTTCAAGCCGGTCAACGACGCCTTTGGTCACCACATGGGCGATCTGTTGCTGCGGGACGTGGCCCTGCGCCTGCGCGAAGACCTGCGTAGCCAGGACACCCTGGCGCGGATCGGCGGTGACGAGTTCGTGCTATTGGTGCAACTGGCCGCGCCCGACGATGCCCTGCGCCTGGCAGCCCGTCAGGTCGGCTTGATCGGGCGCACGTTCCGGGTGGCTGACCATGACTTGCAGATATCCGCCAGCGTCGGCATCGCCGTTTACCCTGGCAATGGCCAGAGCGCCGAAGAGCTGTTGATGAACGCCGACGCGGCGATGTATCACGCCAAGGGCGCCGGCAAGAACGGCTACAGCTTTTTCGACGCATCGATGAACAGCAACGCCCGCAAGCAATTGCAGTTGCTGCAAGATTTGCGCACGGCCGTCGAACAGCGGCAGTTCAGCCTGCATTACCAGCCCAAGTTCGATGCGGCCAATGGCCGTCCGGTCGGGGCCGAGGCCTTGTTGCGCTGGACCCACCCGACCCAGGGCCTGTTGATGCCCGACACGTTCATCGACCTGGCGGAAAAGACCGGCTTGATCATCCCCATCGGCGAATGGGTCTTGAACGAGGCCTGTCGGCAGATGCGCGAATGGTACGTGCTCGGTTATACCGACTGGCGCATCGCGGTGAACCTCTCGGCCTTGCAGTTCTGCCACACCGGTTTGGTGCAGAGCGTGGCCAAGGCGTTGGAGACGCATAAGCTGCCGGCCAACAGCCTGACCCTGGAAATCACCGAAACCACCGCCATGAGCGATGCGGACGCAAGCATGACGGTGCTGCAACAGCTGTCGGACATGGGCGTGGATCTGTCCATCGACGACTTTGGCACCGGCTATTCGAGCCTGATGTACCTCAAGCGCCTGCCGGCCAACGAGCTGAAGATCGACCGCGGCTTCGTGCGCGACCTGGAGCACGACAGCGATGACGCGGCCATCGTCTCGGCCATCGTCGCCCTCGGCCAGGCCCTGGGCCTGCGGATCGTCGCCGAAGGCGTGGAGACCGATGTGCAGCAAGACTTCCTGACCCAGCTGGGCTGCGATTCGCTGCAAGGTTACCTGTTGGGCCATCCGCTGCCGGCCGAGCGTTTCCTGCAGGAGAATCGCCAGGCCAAACGCCTGGCGGTGGTCTGAGACGCCCTCAGGGAACGATATCGAACGCCGTGCTACCCAGTCGCTCGCCGTTGACCAGCAGGTGCACGGCATGCCGGCCCGCGTAGTGTTTGCGGGTGGTCAGCTCGCGAATGTATTGGGAACGGCTAAGGTTGACGCGACCCTGGGCGGGCAGGTCGAAGGTCTTGAGCTTGAAGACTTTGGCCGAAGTGCCGCCCGAGGCCTTCACGTAGTCGACGGCGTAGTCGATCACCAGGCGCTGGCTCTGTTCGAGGGTTGATTGCACGGTGAAGGACAGCGGGACCTGTTCCCCCAGTCGAATCACCGCTGGCGTCACCTGCAAATCCAACACCTGGACCTGCGCCTTGCCGCCGGCGCCGATCACCCCCAGTGCCCTGGGGTTGCCTTGCTTGATCAAGCTACGCAGCGCATGCCGGGCGATCCACGCCGTGTGACGGTCTTGCAGTGGCCAGCCTTCGATCTGGTCCAGCACCCAGTCGGGATGCTGCTTGGTGACGTCGTTGAGGTGGTTGGCCACGGATTTGCGTACATAAAGGCTGTCGTCGGCCTTGAGCGTGTCGAGGATCGCGGCGGCGAGGTCGGGGTTGGCCTGGATCGGCTCCAAGTGAAACGACCACGGCAGGCGTGGCCGGCTGCCTTCGCTGGCGAGGCGGCGCACGTGCTCGTTGGCGTCCAGCGCCCAGTCGTGCATGACTTTGAGGGTGCGTTCCAGGTCGTCCCGCAGGAAGTGGCGCACGGCGAACTCCGACGAGCCGAACCGGGTGAAATACTTGAGCGCGTCCAACGACACGTCGAAGCGATGCCGGCCGTAGGATGCCACGTAGTGCGGCAGGAACATGCTGACGAACATGCTGTTCAGGCGCGGGGCCAGGGCGCGCAGCACCTCCAGCGACGTCTCGTAATCGAGGGGCAGCACCGCGTGCAGGCACTCACTGACCCGGGCCATGCGCTGCATCACCGACAAATCGGCCAGCCCATCGTTGGCCATGTGCAAGAACGCCTTGGCGTCGAAGGCTGGGTACACCCCGCGCATTTCGCCGGCGATGTGCTCCAGGCGGGCGTTGTTGAAGATTTCCTTGAGGGCAGGGGAAGAGGTGGTGGTGCTCATGGTGGGTCCGTCCGGCGGGTGTTGTCGTTCAGGCTTGCCACTATGCCATGCGCAACCGTGGCGAGGGAGCTTGCTCCCGCTCGACTGCGCAGCAGTCGCAAACCCGGTGAATGCGGTATCACTGGATGAACGCGTAGCCTGGATTGGGGCCGCTGCGCACCCCAGCGGGAGCAAGCTCCCTCGCCACAGGGGAAGGGGGCCTTCAGAAGCAACAGTAAACGGAATGATTCGCCGCCCGCGCAGTCCCAGATTCTAGTCTTTTGAATAATTTGGAGTGTTTCTATGCGCCAACCCACCCTGATCGCCAGCCTGTTCCTGATCGCCGGCCTCACCGCCTTAGGGCCTGTTGCGCAAGCGGTCGAGAAAACCGGTGACGCCCTGGAGCATTCGCCGAGCAATGGCCGCAGGCTGGTGGAGAACGACCGGGTACCGGCGGACTACCAGCGTGCGGACAGGGCCGTGAAAGACTGGAAGCAGAAGGCACTCGAGCAGCCGACAAACGACCAGCAATGGGTGCAGATCGACGACAAGTACTTGTTGATCGAAACCGTGTCCGGCGCCATCGTCAAGATCGTTCCGGCCACCCGTTAAAGCACTTCACCTTTGTCCCACAAATGCACCAACTCGCCAGGTGCCCGGTCCTCGGGCACCTGCAGCACCATCTCGTCGTCCTGATCGTTGGCGCGATAACGCACCTCGATCTGGAAAAACCGCTGGTCCCCGCGCCCGGGCGTGGAGGAGGTCAGCGGCAGGCAGCCCTCCAGGACCGAGCAGATGCGGGTGCGCTGGTCGAGGTCGCACTGGGCGAACTCGATTTCCCGTGGCCGGGTCAGCGCATGGATTGCGGCCACGCCGCCCTGGCGCGACAGCCGTACCACGGCCTTGTCGTCGAGGTCTGGAAGGGTTTTCATCAGCTCTCCTGTGTCAGGTCGACGCCGACCTGGGCCCAGCCGTTCTGCACCGCTTGCACTTCCCGCGTGCCGAAGCGCTGGCGAGCGTGCTCGACAGTCAGGCGGGCGAAGGCGCTGAAGGACGCGTCATTGGCCAGTCTTCGGTCGCACAAGGTTTCATACCAGATCCGGCCGGCCTTTTCCCAGGCAAATCCGCCCAGCGTGGTCGCCGCCAGATAAAAGGCCCGGTTGGGAATGCCCGAGTTGATGTGCACGCCACCGTTGTCTTCGCGGGTAATCACGAACTCACGCATGTGCGCCGGTTGCGGGTCCTTGCCCAGCAACGGGTCGTCGTAGGCGGTGCCGGGGTTGGACATGCTGCGCAGGCCGTCGCCGTTGATCTTGTCGGTGAGCAGGTCGGCGCCGATCAGCCAGTCGGCTTGGTCGGCGGTCTGTTCGAGCACGAATTGCTTGACCAGCACACCGAACACGTCGGAGATGGACTCGTTCAGCGCACCGGACTGGTTGGCGTAGATCAACCCGGCTTCGCTTTCGGTGACGCCATGGGCCAGTTCGTGGGCCACCACGTCGAGGGAGCGGGTGAAGCGCTGGAAGATTTCGCCGTCGCCGTCGCCGAATACCATCTGCGCGCCGTTCCAGAAGGCGTTTTCATAGCCCTGGCCATAATGCACGCTGCCCACCAGGGCGAAGCCTTTGTTGTCGATGGAGTCGCGCCCCAGGACCTTCCAGAAAAAATCATAGGTGGCGCCGAGGGCATCGTAGGCTTCGTCCACGGCCGGGTCGCCACTGGCCGGCTGGCATTCCAGGCGTACCGGCTGGCCGGGCAGTTCCATGCGGGTCTGGGCGTCGTGCACGCTGCGTTGCGGGTGTCCGGCCTTGCCGGGCTTGGGCAGCGCGGCCGCGACGGGCGGGTGGCTGGGCGGGCCAGGGTTGTGCCGCAGGTTGCGCACGTGGGTCAAGGTGCCGAGGGCGCTGGAGCGTTGCTGTTCGGAGCCATGGGCAATGATGCGATTGAGGATGTACGGCGGAATGAAACCGTGGAGCGGGCGAGAGTCGATCATCAGAAAATCCTTATCTGAAATGCAGGGTCGATACCCATGTGAACCGAAGAGGCCGTTGCGGTTCCCTGGCCATGGCAGACAACGTTTGCCATGGGCCCTGATTTCTGCGAAAACCCCGCGCCTGGATCACACGAGGGATACGCCATGAATGAAGAACTGCAAATCATCGACCTGCAACAGGGCGACGGCAAAAGCGTAGTCAAAGGTGCGCTGATCACCACCCAATACCGCGGCACCCTCGAAGACGGCACCGAATTCGATTCGTCCTACAGTCGCGGCAAACCTTTCCAATGCGTGATTGGCACCGGCCGTGTCATCAAGGGCTGGGACCTGGGCCTGATGGGCATGCAAGTCGGCGGCAAGCGCAAGCTGCTGGTGCCGGCGCACCTGGCCTACGGTGAGCGGTCCATGGGCGCCCATATCAAGCCCAACGCCAACCTCATTTTCGAAATCGAGTTACTGGAAGTCCTGACCCGGGATGATTGAGGGGAGTGGAGCGGGTCAGGATCGCTCGCTGAACGCTGGGGTGCGTCCGTTGACCGAGGGACGGTAGCGCCAGGTCAACTGCTCCAATCCGGGTTCGCTTTCCAGCAGTACCGCCAGGGTGGCGTGGGCGATGCCCATGGCCAGGGTTTGGCCCGGACATTCATGACGCCCGCTGCCGAAGCTGAAACTGCGGCGGTTCGGTCGGTCGAGCAACAGCGTGTCCGGTCGTGGGTTGAGCTGCGGATCGCGGTTGGCCGAGGCCAGCAGCACCAGGATCGTTTCGCCGGGGTTCAAGGCGCTGCCGAGGATTTCGCAAGGAGCGGCGACGAAGCGGCGGGTGTTCTGCACGGGCGGGTCGAAACGCTGGACTTCGGCCAGCAACGGGCCGACTTGTGCCGGATCGTCCCGCAGTGCCTGGCGTAACGCCGGGTCGTCGATCAGCGCCAGCAGCGCGTTGCCGATCAGGCCAGCCGTGGCTTCGTACGTTTGCGAGAGCAAGCCGATCAGGTTGGCGATCTTGCTGTCCGGCGCCGTGCCGTCGAAGCCTTGATCAATGTGCGTCAACAAAGGGTTGTCCTGCGCCTCGATCCGTTCCTCGAACAACCTGGCCAGTTGCTCGCTGGCCCGGTGCGCTGCGTCCAGTTGCGGCGCCTGGCTCAGGGGCGACAGGCAGGCGACGAAGCTCCCCGTCAATTCGCTGATCAGCTGACTGTCCGTCGGGTTGAAACCCAGCAACGCCGCGACCACGCTGACCGGCCCGATGAACTGGGCCTGATGCAGGCCTTCGGCGCCGTCCCGGAGCAAGCGGGCCCTGACCAGTGCTTCGACCTGTCGGGGGGCGATGTCCTGCAACCCCTGCGCACTCGCCGCCCTCGGGCACCGCTGGCGTTCGCCTTCATTCATGCGCATCAGGTGGCCGAACACGCGGCCGGCCGGCCCCCCGGCGATGGCCTGGGGCACGGGCTCGTGGGCCGGGCGCACATGGCAATCGGGATGATGCAAGGCTGCACACACTGCTTCGGCGCTGCTGGCGATCCACAGGTTCAGCCCGGGGGCGAAGGCCAGCCCGCCGGCGGCGCGCAGGGTGGCGTAGAAAGGGTAAGGGTCGGGATGCGTCGCGGCGGTGATCGGGTCCATGAAGCGCTGCCTTGTTCGTGAGGAAGAAAGTGTTGCTACTATCTCCAGTCGATGCAGGGCTTGATTCGTCAGGGAGCGAAATATGAACGCAGAACAGCATGATCTGGGCGTGTCCCAGGTGGCCGCGGCCATCGCCGAGCCGGCCCGCACCCGAATGCTCTGTGCGCTGATGGACGGCCATGCCCGCACCAGTACCGAGTTGGCGAGCATCGCCGAGGTCAGCGCTTCAACCGCCAGCGCCCATCTGGCGAAACTCAAGCAGATGGCCCTGGTGCGCCTGCATGTCCAGGGGCGGCAGCGTTATTACAGTTTGGCGGACCCGCGCGTAGCCCAGGCACTGGAGGCGCTGATGGTGATCGGCCAGAGCGCCGCGCCGACCTTCACGCCGCGCACGCCGGATCGCCTGCAATTTGCCCGCACCTGCTACGACCACATGGCCGGCACCTTGGCGGTGCGCCTGCACGATCGCATGTTCGAGATGGGGTGGTTGGTGGAGGTGGAGGGCGAGGGTTATCGGCTGAGTGAATCCGGCGAAGCGGTGTTCGACGGATTGGGTATCGATGTCCAGAGCCTGGCCACGCAACGCCGCCGATTCGCCTGCCCCTGCCTGGACTGGAGCATGCGCCGCCCGCACCTGGGGGGAGCCTTGGGCGCGGCGGTGCTGCAAGTGGCGATCAAGCGCAAATGGGTGACCCAGGAGTTGGACAGCCGGGCGCTGGGGGTGACGGCCAGTGGTCGCAGGGAAATGGCGTCGCGGTTTGGGATCAATGCCGAAATCGACGCCAAACCCACTGTCGCTATCGCGAGCAAGCTCGCTCCCACTATGGATCTGCGCTGAACACAAGGCCCATGTCCACCCCAAATCCCCTGTGGGAGCTTGCTCGCGAAGGGGCCTTCACATCCAACCTCCGTGCAAACTGACCCACCGCTTTCGCGAGCAGGCTCGCTCCCACTATGGATCTGCGCTGAACACAAGGCCCATGTCCACCCCAAATCCCCTGTGGGAGCGAGCCTGCTCGCGAAGGCAACTGCACGGCCAACATCACCGGCACAGACCCACCGCTATCGCGAGCAGGCTCGCTCCCCCAATGGACCTGCGCTGAACACAAGACCCATGTCCACCCCAAATCCCCTGTGGGAGCGAGCTTGCTCGCGAAGGGGCCTTCACATCCAACCTCCGTGCAAACTGACCCACCGCTATCGCGAGCAAGCTCGCTCCCACTATGGATCTGCGCTGAACACAAGGCCCATGTCCACCCCAAATCCCCTTTGGGAGC
>NZ_JABAEE010000117.1:11607-13751 GCF_023701885.1 Pseudomonas sp. CG7
CATCGCGAGCAAGCTCGCTCCCACTATGGATCTGCGCTGAACACAAGCCCCATGTCCACCCCAAATCCCCTGTGGGAGCGAGCTTGCTCGCGATAGCCATTCCAGCACCACCCTCGTCATCCAGCCATGTGCCTGCGCCGATATTCATCCGGCGTGGTGCCCATCATTTTGCGGAACATGCTGATGAATGCCGAGGCGCTGCTGTAGCCCAGGTCCAGGCCGATGGTTTCCACGCTCTGGCCGCGTTCGAGCAGGGCCAGGGCCTCGATGACTTTCAGGCGCTGGCGCCATTCCACCAAGGACATGCCCAGGTCCCGTTGGGCCCGGCGCATCAGTGTGCGCTCGGTGGTGTTGGCGGCGCGGGCCAGTTGCGGCAAGGAACGCGGGTCGCTGGGGTTCGCCTCCAGGGCCCGCAATACGGGCCCAAGCAGTGGATCATCCGAGAAAGGCAAGTAACTGCCGACATGGGGCGCCTGCGTCAGCTTGTCCACCAGCACCTGCAACAAGCGCTGCTGCTCGGGCGTCTGCGGTTGGCTCGGTGGGTCGCTGCGCAGTTCTTCCAGCAACGCGCGGATCAGCGGGCTCAAGGTCAGCGCGCAGGGTACGGCCGGCAGCGCACCGCAGAGTTCGGCCGCCAGGTACAACGAACAATGACAGGCCTCATGCCGATTGAAGCTCACGTGCTCCATGTCCGGCGGCAGCCAAATGCCGTACTGCGGTGGCGCCAGGTAATGGTGCTGGGCGATCTCGATTTCCATCACCCCACTGTAGGAATAGACGAACTCACCCCAGGCATGCCGGTGCCGCGGGTAAGTGGCGTGGGCCGGCATGCAGGCGCTACGGAAGAAAATCGGCGAGGGCAGGGCCGCGTCGAACGGAGGAATCTTCAGGTGTTGGGCTGGAGGCTGCATATCGACCGCAATGGCGGATTACCGGGATGGCTTGTCGGGTAATCACTATATCCAGCAAAGGTGTCAGGCAGACAATCCTTTCATCTGTTATTTCTGCCCAAAGGACCTTTCCCATGACCACCCGCCGTGCCCTGGATGGCCAGGTCTGCGCCCTGATGACCGGCCTCTGTGCCATCTGGGGTTTCCAGCAAGTCGCGATCAAGGCCGGCGCCGCCGACATGGCGCCGATGCTGCAACTGGGCGTGCGCTCGGCCATCGCCGCGGTACTGGTCTGGCTGTTGGTGCTGGCACGCGGTGAGCGTCTGTCCCTGACCGATGGCAGCTGGCGCCCCGGCCTGTTGGTGGGGTTGTTGTTTGCCTTGGAGTTCGTATTGGTGGGCGAAGGCCTGCGCCATACGACGGCTTCGCACATGGTGATTTTCCTCTACACCGCACCGATGTTCGCCGCCCTCGGCTTGCACTGGAAACTGCCGAGCGAGCGTCTCAAACCGGCGCAATGGTTGGGCATCGCCGTTGCATTCGGCGGGGTCGTGGTGGCCTTCAGTGGCGGCTCGGGCGCAGCGAACGGCAGCTCATTGCTTGTCGACGGCATCGGCTTGCTGGCGGGGGCGCTGTGGGGCGCAACCACGGTGACGGTTCGTTGTTCGCGGCTGACCGACGTGCCGGCCAGCCAGCCGCTGCTGTATGAATTGGTGGGCGCCGGGGTGCTGTTGATCGGAATGTCGGCGGCGCTGGGGCAAACGACGATCAATCCCACGCCACAACTCATCGCCAGCATGGCGTTCCAGGTGCTGCTGGTGTCTTTCGCCAGCTTCCTGATCTGGTTCTCCCTGCTACGCCGTTACCTGGCTTCGCAACTGGGGGTGCTGTCGTTCATGACGCCGCTGTACGGCGTCGGATTTGGCGTCTGGTTGCTGGATGAGCCGCTGGAGCCGAACTTTATCGTTGGCGCGGTGATGGTGCTCGGCGGGATCTTGCTGGTCAGTGGTTACGGATGGTTTCGCCAGCGTTGGGGGGGGTGGCCGGTTTTGCGGCGGGAGTAACTGAGCGAAGTGAAGTGTAAAAAAAGCCCACCCCTGCAAGAACAGGCGTGGGCTTTTTGTTACTGAACTGTCTCATCACTGAGTCAGATGTGGTCACTGTGGCGAGGGAGCTTGCTCCCGCTCGGTTGCGCAGCGACCGCAAGATCTTGGGTCTGCTGCGCAGCCCAGCGGCTGTCTCTTATAAACATCT
>NZ_JABAEE010000118.1:0-13593 GCF_023701885.1 Pseudomonas sp. CG7
GTGTATCACAGACCCACCCCCACACCACCCCGCTCTACCTGCAACTGGCCCGCAATCTCGAAGCCGCGATCCACGCCGGCCAATGGAAAGCCGAGCAAGCAATGCCCTCCGAGCGCAGCTTGAGCGAGCAACTGGGCATTTCCCGGGTCACCGCCCGCAAGGCGTTGGAGGTGCTGTTCGAACAAGGCCTGATCCGCCGCAACCAAGGCTCGGGCACGTTCATCACCCCGCGCCTGGAACAACCGCTGTCACGCCTCAGCGGCTTCAGCGAGATGCTCCGGCTCAAAGGCTTCGTACCCGGGTCCCAGTCGCTGGAGCGAGAAATCACTCCGCCGACCCACGAAGAACTGATCCGCCTGGGCCTGTCGCCCACTGACAAAGTCGCCCGGCTCAAACGGCTGCGCAAGGCCGACGAAACGGTCATGGCCATTGAGATGAGCACCCTGCCCGCCTCGAATATTCCCAAGCCGCAGGCAGTGGGCGATTCGCTTTATGAATTCCTCGACGGCATCGGCAAACCCGTGGTGCGCGCCCTGCAACACATCCAGGCGATCAACGCCTCGGACGAATTCGCCGCCCTGGTGGGCATCGCCCCCGGCACCGCGATGCTGCTGATGACCCGGGTCGGCTACCTGGAAGACAACACGCCCATCGAAGTCACCGACACCTATTGCCGCAACGACTACTACGACTTCGTCGCCGAGTTGCGGCGCTAGACGATCAGAGAATCCCCATGTCCGAAAACAACATCCTCACCGCCAACGGCTGGATACGCGGCCGCCTGGTCCATGAACAGGGCAAGGTCGTGTCCATCGAAGGCCAGCCCTGCGACCCGACGAGCAACGACCTGCCCTACCTGCTGCCGGGATTCATCGACCTGCATGTGCACGGCGGTGGCGGCAAGGACATCATGGAAGGCGCGCCGGCGTTCGACACCATTGCCCGCACCCATGTGCGCTTCGGCACCACGGCGCTGCTCGCCACCACCATGACCGCGCCAAGCGAAGAGATCGCCAGCGTACTCGGAGCCCTCGGTGAATACTGCGAACAGCGGCCCAGCGGCAGCGCGCGCATCCTGGGCGTGCATTTGGAAGGGCCTTACATCAACCCCGGCAAACTCGGCGCCCAACCGAATTTCGCCCATACCGCGTTGATGGCTGAAGTGGAGACGTACCTGGCCCTGGCGCCGATCCGGGTGATCACCATCGCGCCGGAAATCGCCGGCCACGATGCCTTGATTCGTGCCCTCAGCGCCCGGGGCGTGCGCATGCAGATCGGTCATACCCTCGGCAGCTACGAAGAAGGCGTCGCGGCACTGGCGGCCGGGGCCAGCAGTTTTACCCATTTGTACAACGCCATGAGCCCGCTGCATCACCGTGAGCCCGGCATCGTCGGCGCGGCGCTGGCCCATGCGCAATATGCCGAGCTGATCCCGGACTTGCTCCACGTGCACCCCGGCGCCATGCGCGTGGCCTTGCGTTCGATCCCGTGCCTGTATTGCGTCACGGATTCCACCGCCGCCGCCGGCATGCCCGACGGTGAATACAAGCTGGGCAGCCACACCGTGACCAAATGCCTGGGCGGTGTGCGCCTGGCCGACGGCACGCTGGCCGGCAGCACCCTGACGATGGACCAGGCCCTGCGCAACCTGGTGAAAATCGGCCTGCCCCTCGCCGAAGCCTCCCGACGCCTGTCGCAATTCCCCGCCGACTACCTCGGCCTGCCCGAACGCGGGCGCCTGCAACCCGGCGCCTGGGCCGACTGCGTGCGCCTTGACCGTGTCCTGAACCTGATCGACGTGATGGTCGAAGGAGAAGCCATTGACTTCCAAGATGCTTGAAGAGGCCTTGGCCTCGTCCGACGCTGTCGAGCGCCAATTGCAGCGATTGGACCCCGCCCTGCAGGAGATTGCCGGACGCCTGCGCCGCCAGCCGCCGCAGGTGGCGATGACCGTGGCCCGTGGCAGCTCCGACCATGCCGCCAGCTACTTTGCCTACCTGACCATGCAACAACTGGGTTTTCCGGTGGCCTCGTTGCCGATGTCGGTGGTGACCATGCAGCAGGCGCCGTTGAAGGTCAGTGGCCAGGTGGCGTTCGCGTTTTCTCAATCGGGGCAGAGCCCGGACCTGGTGAACAGCCTGCGCCTGTTGCGCAAGCGCGGCGCCTTGAGCGTGGCGATGGTCAACGCAGAAGACTCTCCGCTGGAGGCGGCTTGTGAATTCAGCGTGCCCTTGTGCGCCGGCATCGAAAGCAGTGTCGCCGCCACCAAGAGTTTCATCGCCACCCTCAGCGCCAGCGCGCGCCTGGTGGCCCACTGGAAAGACGATGCCGAGTTGCTCGACGCCGGCGCCGCGCTGCCCGAAGGCCTACGTGAAGCCGCGCACCAGGATTGGAACGTTGCCGTCGAGGCGCTGCGTGAATGCCAGCGCTTGATGGTCATCGGCCGTGGCGCCGGGTTCGCCATCGCCCAGGAAGCGGCACTCAAATTCAAGGAGACCTCGGCGATCCAGGCCGAAGCCTTCAGCAGCGCCGAGGTTCGCCACGGGCCGATGGCACTGATCGATGAGCATTATCCGCTGCTGGTGTTCGCCCCCCGCGGTGCCGAGCAGGCCGGTGTGTTGAGCCTGGCCGCCGACATGCGCCAGCGCGGCGCCCGGGTGCTGCTGGCCGCGCCCGATGACATCGCCGAGCGTGACCTGACGCTGACCCGTGCCGAGCACCCGGCCCTGGACCCGATCCTGGCGATCCAGAGCTTTTACCGGATGGCCGCCAACCTGGCCGTGGCTCGAGGCCTGGACCCGGACCAGCCACGGCACTTGAGCAAGGTCACCCGGACCCACTGAACCGATGGCCCTTTAACGCAAGGCCAATAAGACTTCACAGAGAGCGAGCCCATGCCCAACAACAATAAAGAGCTGACCCTCAGCGCACCGCTCAGCGGGCCGGTGCTCACCCTCGCCAACGTCCCGGACGCGGTGTTCGCCAGCGGCGCCATGGGCGACGGAATTGCCATCGATCCGCTGAACGACACCCTCTACGCCCCTTGCGATGGCGAAGTTATCCACGTCGCACGCACCGGCCACGCCGTGACCCTGCGGGCCGACAACGGCGCCGAACTGCTGCTGCACCTGGGGTTGGACACCGTCGAGTTGCAGGGCGACGGCTTTTCCATGCTGGTCAAGGAAGGCGCGCGGGTCAGCAACGGCCAGGCACTGCTGCGTTATGACGTGGACAGCGTGGCCCAGCGCTGCAAAAGCCTGGTCAGCCTGCTGATCCTCACCAATGGCGAACACTTCCAGGCACGGCCCATTACCCTCAAAGGCGTCAAGGTCGGCGAGCCGTTGCTGCACATCGTCAGCAAGAAACCGAGTGAAACACGCGACGATGAACCGCACGTCGGCATCGAAGTGTTCGGCCAGATCCGTATCGCCCATCGAGGCGGCCTGCACGCGCGGCCAGCCGCCTTGGTTCGCCAGGCCGCACAAGGGTTCAAGAGTCGCTCACACCTGCACTTCGGTGGCCGCTCGGCGTCCTGCAACAGTGTGATGGGCATGATGGGGCTGGCGATCACCGAACAGGCCGAAGTGCACGTCAGTTGCCGCGGCAGCGATGCCGAAGCGGCGTTGCACGCGCTGCTGAAAACGTTATCCACAGCCTTGGCCGAAGAAGCCCATGCCGAGGCACCACCGGCCAAGGCGCCGAGCCGCACCGCCGAAGACGGTGTGCTCCACGGCGTATGCGCCGCGCCCGGGCTGGTCAGCGGACCGCTGGTTCGGCTGGAAGGCATGCAGTTGCCCGAGGACATCGGTGACCACAACGTCGCAGAACAACGGCAACGGCTGCGCGATGCCTTGGCGCACGTCAGTCGCGACATCGAGTTGACATTGGAGAACGCCAAGGCCCGGCATCACGTCGATGAGCAAGCGATCTTCAGCGCCCATCTGGCGTTGCTGGAAGATCCGGTCCTGCTGGACGCCGCCTACCTGTCTATTGAGCAAGGGAGCGCGGCGGCTCAGGCCTGGAGCCGGTCCATCGACGCGCAATGCCAAGTGCTGCGGCAATTGCAAAGCGCGTTGCTGGCCGAGCGCGCCAATGATTTACATGACCTGCGCCAGCGGGTCCTGCGGGTGCTGCTGGGTGAGGCCTGGCAGTTCGACGTGCCGGCGGGCGCCATTGTCGTCGCCCAGGAGCTGACCCCGTCGGACCTGCTGCACCTCAGTGCCCAAGGCGTGGCCGGTGTGTGCATGGCCGAGGGCGGCGCGACGTCCCACGTGGCGATCCTGGCCCGTGGCAAAGGCCTGCCCTGCCTGGTGGCGCTGGGCGAGACACTGCTTGCACAGGCGCCGGGGCAATCGGTGGTGCTGGACGCGGACGGTGGCCGCCTCGAACTCACGCCAACCGCCGAGCGCCTGGCGCAGGTGCAGCAAGCGCAGACCCGACGCACAGCTCGGCGCGCCGAGCAGCAGACCCTCGCCCACACGCCGGCGCAAACCGTCGATGGGGTGGAGGTTGAAGTCGCCGCCAACGTCGCCTCCAGCGCCGAAGCTGGCCAGGCGTTCGCCAACGGTGCCGAGGGCGTTGGCCTGCTGCGCACCGAATTTCTCTTCGTCGACCGCCACACCGCCCCCGATGAAGAAGAACAGCGCCTGGCCTATCAAGCCGTGCTCGATGCCATGGGCGACAGGCCGGTGATCATCCGCACCATCGACGTTGGTGGCGACAAACAATTGGACTACCTGCCCCTGCCGGCCGAAGCCAACCCGGTACTCGGCCTGCGGGGCATCCGCCTGGCCCAGGCGCGGCCGGAACTGCTGGACCAGCAATTGCGCGCCCTGCTGCAAACCCGCCCTCTGCACCGCTGCCGGATTTTGTTGCCGATGGTCACCGAGGTCGACGAACTGCTGCACATTCGCCAGCGCCTCGACGCCCTCGGTGCCGAGCTTGGCCTGAGCGAACGCCCGCAACTGGGGGTGATGATCGAAGTGCCAGCCGCCGCCTTGCTGGCCGAGCAACTGGCCGAGCACGCGGACTTCCTGTCCATCGGCACCAACGACCTGTCCCAGTACACCCTCGCCATGGACCGCGACCACGCCGGGCTCGCCGCCCGGGTCGATGCCCTGCACCCGGCACTGTTGCGGTTGATCGCCCAGACCTGCGCTGGCGCTGCCAAACATGGGCGTTGGGTTGGCGTGTGCGGGGCCCTGGCCTCCGATCCCCTGGCAACGCCGGTGCTGATCGGGCTAGGCGTACGGGAGCTGTCGGTCAGCCCGCCCCAGGTCGGCGAAATCAAGGACCGCTTGCGTCACCTCGATGCCGCCCAGTGCCGCGGCGTCAGTACCGATTTGCTGAACCTGGCCAGTGCCGCCGCCGTGCGCCAGGCCTGTCATCAACACTGGCCCCTGGGCTGAGCCACGTCGGACAACAATAAAAGGAGAGACGCCATGTACCAGCATTTCATTGAAGGGCTGCAACGCCTCGGCCGGGCGCTGATGCTGCCTATCGCGATCCTGCCGATCGCCGGCCTGCTGCTGCGCCTGGGTGACACCGACCTGTTGAACATCGCGATCATTCACGATGCCGGCCAGGCGATCTTCGCCAACCTCGCGCTGATCTTCGCCATCGGCATCGCCGTGGGTTTCGCCCGGGACAATAACGGCACGGCCGGGCTGGCCGGGGCCATCGGTTACCTGGTGATGATCGCGACGCTGAAGGTCCTCGACGCGACCATCAACATGGGCATGCTGGCCGGGATCATCAGTGGTCTGTTGGCCGGCGCGCTGTACAACCGCTTCAAGGACATCAAGCTGCCGGAATACCTGGCGTTCTTTGGCGGGCGGCGCTTCGTGCCGATTGTCACCGGCTTCAGCGCGGTGGGCCTTGGCGTGGTGTTCGGTTTGATCTGGCCACCGATCCAGCACGGCATCAACAGCTTCGGCGAGCTGTTGATGGCCAGCGGCAGCTTTGGTGCGGTCGTCTTCGGTGTATTCAATCGGTTGCTGATCGTCACCGGCCTGCACCACATCCTCAACAACATGGCCTGGTTCATCTTCGGCAGCTTCACCGACCCGACTACCGGAGCGGTGGTCACCGGTGACCTGACCCGCTATTTCGCTGGCGACCCCAAGGGCGGCCAGTTCATGACCGGCATGTTCCCGGTGATGCTCTTCGGCCTGCCCGCGGCGTGCCTGGCGATGTACCGCAACGCCCTGCCCCAGCGGCGCAAGGTCATGGGCGGGATCCTGTTGTCCATGGCGCTGACGTCGTTCCTGACCGGCGTCACCGAGCCCATCGAATTCGCCTTCATGTTTCTTGCGCCGTTGTTGTACCTGGTCCACGCGTTGCTCACCGGCCTGTCGATGGCGGTGACTAACTTATTGAATATCCACCTGGGCTTTACCTTTTCCGGCGGTTTCATCGACATGGTCCTGGGCTGGGGCAAATCCACCAACGGCTGGCTGGTCTTTCCGGTGGGCCTGGCCTACGCGGCGATCTATTACCTGGTGTTCGACTTCTGCATCCGCCGCTTCGATCTGAAGACGCCGGGCCGTGAAGACGTGCCGGCGGGCGACAAAGCGGTCATCGCCGAAAACCAACGGGCCGCCGCCTACATCCAGGCCTTGGGTGGCGCTGACAACCTGATCACCCTCGGCGCTTGTACCACGCGCCTGCGGCTGGACCTGGTGGATCGCAACAAGGCCTCCGACGCCCAACTCAAGGCCCTCGGCGCCCTGGCTGTGGTTCGCCCCGGCAATGGCGGCCGCTTGCAGGTGGTGGTGGGGCCGATGGCCGACAGCATCGCCGATGAGATCCGCTTGGCATTGCCTTCTTCCGATAGGCCAGCCAGTGCGCCCGCGAACGCCGTGGCCGAGCCGGCCTCAACGACAATTGTCTCGGAGGCCGAAGCACAGCAATGGCTCGATGCCCTGGGCGGTGGCAGGAACGTGTTGCAGCTCGATTGCGTGGCGACGAGCCGTTTGCGGGTGCGGTTGGCTGATGGCAAGGGAGTGTCGGAAAGCCAGCTCAAGGCGCTGGGTTGCGAGGGGATGAGCTCGCTGGAAGGCGGTGTTTGGCACTTGTTGTTAGGGGCGAAAGCGCCGGGGTTGTGGCGGGCGTTGGAGGCGGTGGTGCTGAGTGGTAAGGCGGATGTCAAAGCCTAGGCCTTCGCCGACTGTCTGGCCCCTTCGCGAGCAAGCCCGCTCCCACAGGTCTGATGTCGTTCACAAGTTCTGTGGACAATACAAATCCACTGTGGGAGCGGGCTTGCTCCGGGCGGCGATCCGACGAAGGGGCCTGCACACACCCAACACCTATATCTGACACACAACAAGCCCGTGGCGAGGGAGCTTGCTCCCGCTCGGTTGCGCAGCAACCGCCAAAAAGCTTAGGGCCGCTACGCCCGAGGCGTCGGACCGTCCCAGCGGGAGCAAGCTCCCTCGCCACAAGGGTTCGTGTACACAGAATCGCACGCAAAAAAAACCGCTGATTAGATCAGCGGTTTTTTTTATTTGGGCGGAGGGAAAATCAGAAATCCTCCAACCGCCATACCTCAAACGCCGGTGTCTCGTAGGGATGGCTCTGCTTCAACGCCTCCATCACTTGCCGAATCAACCCATCGGCCACCACCAGCTCCACCTTCCATTCCTCGACCTGCTCGACCTGCCCCGCCTCGCCAATGAACGGCTGGCTGCCGTCCAAAGGGCGAAACTGGCCCAGGCCCAGCACTTGCCAGGCGCAGTGGTCATAGTCGCCGATTCGCCCGCCACCGGCAGCGAATACGGCGCTTTTGACCTCGTCCACATGGCTGTCCGGGACGAAGAAGCAGAGCTTGTACACCGTCTTAGTTCACCCAGACGCGCGCGTTGCGGAACATGCGCATCCATGGCGCGTCTTCGTTCCAGTCGTCCGAACGCCACGAGTTCTGCACCGCGCGGAACACCCGCTCCGGGTGCGGCATCATGATCGTGACACGGCCGTCGCGGCTGGTCAGGCCGGTGATCCCGCGCGGCGAGCCGTTCGGGTTGGCCGGGTAGGTTTCGGTGACCTTGCCATGGTTGTCGACAAAACGCAGCGACACACAACCGGACAGGTCGGCTTCGAGCAAGGCTTCTTCGCTTTCGAATTCCGCGTGGCCTTCGCCGTGGGCGATGGCGATCGGCATGCGCGAACCGGCCATGCCCTGCAGGAAGATCGAGTTCGATTCCTGGACCTGGACCATCGCCACGCGGGCTTCAAACTGCTCGGAACGGTTACGCACGAAGTGCGGCCAGAACTCGCTGCCCGGGATCAGCTCGTGCAGGTTGGACATCATCTGGCAACCGTTGCACACGCCGAGGGTGAAGCTGTCGGTGCGTTCGAAGAAGCCCTGGAACGCATCGCGGGCACGGCTGTTGAACAGCGCCGACTTGGCCCAGCCTTCACCGGCACCCAGCACGTCGCCGTAGGAGAAACCGCCACAAGCGACCATGCCCTTGAAGTCGTTCAGGTCGACACGACCGGCCAGGATGTCGCTCATGTGCACGTCGATCGCGTTGAAACCGGCGCGGTCGAACGCTGCCGCCATTTCCACCTGGCCGTTGACGCCCTGCTCGCGCAGGACCGCCACTTGTGGGCGAATGCCTTTCTTGATGTAAGGCGCGGCCACGTTGTCGTTGACGTCGTAGCTGAGCTTGGCGCTCAGGCCCGGGTTGTCTTCTTCCAGCAGCGCGTCGAATTCCTGCTCGGCACACTCGGCGTTGTCCCGCAGGCGCTGGATCTGGTAGCTGGTTTCCGCCCACTGGCGCTGCAACAGGCGACGCTGGCCTTCGAAGACGGTGTCGCCGTTGAAGGTAATGTTGATGTGCGCGTTGTTGATCGGCTGGCCAATCACCGAGACGCAATCGGCCAGGCCGGCCGCGCTGAACTGGGCCAGGATGTCTGGCGTGGCGTCCTGGCGAACCTGGATCACCGCACCCAGTTCTTCGTTGAACAGGATGGCCGGGATCTCGGCCTTGGACTCGGCAACGCTGTCCAGGGTCAGGCTCAGGCCGCAGTGACCGGCGAAGGCCATTTCCACCACGGTGGTCAGCAAACCACCGTCGGAACGGTCGTGGTAGGCCAACAGGTGACCGTCGGCGTTGAGGCCCTGGATCACGGCGAAGAAGGCCTTCAGGTCTTCGGCATCATCGACGTCCGGCGCTTGCGAGCCGAGCTTGCCATGCACCTGGGCCAGGATCGAGGCGCCCATGCGGTTCTGGCCACGGCCCAGGTCGATCAGGATCAGGTCGGTGGTGCCCTTGTCCATGCGCAGCTGCGGGGTCAGGGTCTGGCGGATATCGGTGACAGGCGCGAAACCGGTCACGATCAGCGACAGCGGCGAGGTTACGCTCTTGTCCACGCCTTCATCGTTCCAGCGCGTGGCCATGGACATGGAGTCCTTGCCCACTGGAATGGTGATGCCCAGCTCAGGGCACAGCTCCATGCCGACTGCCTTGACGGTGTCGTACAGGCGGGCGTCTTCACCCGGGTGGCCGGCGGCGGACATCCAGTTGGCCGACAGCTTGATGTCGGACATCTTGCCGATGCGCGACGCTGCGATGTTGGTCAGGGTTTCGCCGATCGCCATGCGGCCCGAGGCCGGGGCGTCCAGCAGCGCCAGCGGCGTGCGCTCGCCCATCGCCATGGCTTCGCCGGTGTAGACGTCGAAGCTGGTGGCGGTCACGGCCACGTCAGCCACCGGCACCTGCCATGGGCCGACCATCTGGTCGCGGGCCACAAGGCCAGTGATGGTACGGTCGCCGATGGTGATCAGGAAGCTCTTGCTCGCCACGGCCGGGTGATGCAGCACGCGCTCGATGGAATCGGCGATGTCGAGGGTGGACGGATCGAAATCGTCGCCCAGCTCCGCTTCGCGAATCGCCGAACGGTGCATGCGCGGGGCCTTGCCCAGCAGCACTTCCAACGGCATGTCCACCGGGCTGTTGCCGAAGTGGCTGTCGGTGACGGTCAGTTGTGGCTCGGCGGTGGCTTCACCTACCACCGCGAACGGGCAACGCTCGCGCTCGCAAATGGCCTGGAAGCGTTCGAAGTCGGCCGGGCCGACCGCCAGGACGTAACGTTCCTGGGATTCGTTGCTCCAGATTTCGTGCGGGGCCATGCCCGGCTCGTCGTTTGGAATGTTGCGCAGTTCGAAGCGGCCACCGCGGCCACCGTCGTTGACCAGTTCCGGGAAAGCGTTGGACAGGCCGCCCGCGCCGACGTCGTGGATGAAGCTGATGGGGTTGTGTTCACCCAACTGCCAGCAACGGGCGATGACTTCCTGGCAACGGCGCTCCATTTCCGGGTTTTCCCGCTGGACCGAGGCGAAATCCAGGTCGGCCGAGCTGGTGCCGGTGGCCATGGAGGAAGCCGCGCCGCCACCCAGGCCGATCAACATGGCCGGGCCGCCGAGGACGATCAGCTTGGAGCCGACCAGGATCTCGCCTTTCTGCACGTGTTCGGCGCGGATGTTGCCCATGCCGCCAGCGAGCATGATCGGCTTGTGGTAACCACGGACTTCTTCACCACGGGGGGTGGTGATGGACTGTTCGAAGGTCCGGAAGTAGCCGGTCAAGGCCGGACGGCCGAATTCGTTGTTGAACGCCGCGCCGCCCAGTGGGCCTTCGATCATGATGTCGAGGGCGTTGACGATGCGCTCAGGCTTGCCGTACGGCTTTTCCCACGGCTGCTCGAAGCCCGGGATCTGCAGGTTCGACACGGTGAAGCCGGTCAGGCCGGCCTTGGGCTTGGCACCGCGACCGGTGGCGCCTTCGTCGCGGATCTCGCCACCGGAACCGGTGGACGCGCCCGGGAACGGGGCGATGGCGGTCGGGTGGTTGTGAGTCTCGACCTTCATCAGGATGTGCACCGGCTCCTGGACCGCACCGTACTGGCGGGTCTCAGGGTTCGGGTAGAAGCGACCGGCAACGTTGCCGACGATCACCGCCGCGTTGTCCTTGTAGGCCGACAGCACACCTTCGTTGTGCATCTGGTAGGTGTTCTTGATCATGCCGAACAGGCTTTTTTCCTGGTCCTGGCCGTCAATGTCCCAACTGGCGTTGAAGATCTTGTGGCGGCAGTGCTCGGAGTTGGCCTGGGCGAACATCATCAGTTCGATGTCGTGGGGGTTGCGCTTCAAGCCCTGGAAGGCGTTGACCAGGTAATCGATCTCGTCTTCGGCCAGGGCCAGGCCCAGCTCGGCGTTGGCTTTTTCCAGCGCGGCACGGCCACCGCCCAGTACGTCGATGGCGGTCAGGGGCTTGGGTTCGGCGTGGCTGAACAGACCGGCGGCCTGCTCCAGGTTGCCGAGCACGACCTGGGTCATGCGGTCATGCAGGCCGTCGGCGATCAACTGGGCCTCGGCCTCGCTGAACTCACCAGCGACATAAAAGGCAATGCCGCGCTCCAGGCGCTGGACTTTCGCCAGGCCGCAGTTGCGGGCGATGTCGCTGGCCTTGCTCGACCACGGCGAAATGGTGCCGAAACGTGGCAACACCAGGAACAGGCGACCGGCCGGCTCCTGGACAGGAACACTGGGGCCGTACTTCAGAAGGCGCGCGAGCACCTGCTGTTCGTCGCCGGTCAAACCGCCGGTGACTTCGGCGAAGTGAGCGAATTCAGCATACAAGCCACTGACAGCCGGAACCTTCTGGCTCAGTTGCTCAAGGAGTTTGCTGTGGCGAAAGGCAGAAAGGGCAGGAGCGCCGCGCAGGATCAACATCTTCGGGACAGCCTCGGGAAGGGGGTGTGCTTTGAGGCCGTGCATTCTAGCCTAAACCGCCGGCAACGGCACCCGAAACGGCACGCACGGTGCAGGCCGAATGTCGGTCTTTGCGCCCACGGCGGTATTGGACACCCGTGCCAAGGTTCGCGCAGAGATATTTTTCAGCGGCGCAAAGCCCGCCACAGCCCGGCCGGCCGGTGTTGCGGACATGTTTTGCAACGGCTAGCAGACTGGCCTTTTGCTGTCGAGATATGGCGGTAGGGGCCGTTTGCGTATACTGCGCAGATGTTTTCCCCAACGGCTTTGCGTCCGCGATATGCCAAGTGGCTGATCGCAACCGGACTCTTCCTGGTGCTCAGTGGTTGTGTTGAGAAACCCAACACACTGGAGCGCGTAAAGGAGGATGGCGTGCTGCGGGTGGTTACCCGAAACAGCCCCGCCACCTACTTCCAGGATCGCAGTGGTGAGACCGGCTTCGAATATGAGCTGGTGAAGCGTTTCGCCGAGGATTTGGGGGTCGAGCTTAAAATCGAGACCGCCGACAACCTCGACGACCTGTTCGGCCAGGTGGGCAAGCCCAACGGGCCGGTCCTGGCCGCCGCGGGCCTGGTCAGCAGCGAACAGCGCAAGAAGCAGGTGCGGTTTTCCCGCTCCTACCTGGAAGTCACCCCCCAAATCATCTACCGCAACGGCCAGTCACGCCCCACCGACGCGGCCGCCCTGGCGGGCAAGAAAATCATGGTGCTCAAGGGCAGCAGCCATGCCGAACAACTGGCGCAGTTGAAGCAGCAATACCCGGGCATCGAATACGAAGAGTCCGACGCGGTTGAGGTGGTCGACCTGCTGCGCATGGTGGACGAGGGCCAGATCGACCTGACGCTGGTGGACTCCAACGAAGTGGCGATGAACCAGGTGTACTTCCCCAACGTGCGTGTCGCCTTCGACCTTGGCGACGTCCGCAGCCAAAGCTGGGCGGTGGGCCCCGGCGAAGACACTAGCCTGCTCAACGAAATCAACGCCTATCTGGACAAGGTGCAGAAAAACGGCACGCTGCAGCGGCTCAAGGACCGCTACTACGGGCACGTCGACGTCCTCGGCTACATGGGCGCAACGACCTTCGCCCAGCATTTGCAGCAACGGTTGCCCAAATACGAGCAACACTTCAAGGCTTACGCCAAGAAAGAGAAAGTCGATTGGCGCCTGCTGGCTGCCATTGGCTACCAGGAATCGCTCTGGCAACCAACGGTCACGTCCAAGACCGGCGTGCGCGGCCTGATGATGCTGACCCAGAACACCGCCCAGGCCATGGGCGTGTCCAACCGCCTGGATCCGAAACAAAGCATCATGGGCGGCGCCAAGTACCTGGCCTACATGAAGGAACAGCTGGACGAGAGCATCGAAGAGCCGGACCGTACCTGGTTCGCCCTTGCCGCCTATAACGTGGGCAGCGGCCACCTGGACGACGCCCGCAAACTGGCGGCCAAGGAAGGGCTGAACCCGAACAAATGGCTGGACGTGAAGAAAATCCTGCCGCGCCTGTCCCAGAAACAGTGGTACAGCAAGACCCGCTACGGCTACGCCCGGGGCGGCGAACCGGTGCATTTCGTGGCGAACATCCGTCGCTACTACGACATCCTGACCTGGGTGACACAGCCGCAGCTTGAAGGCGACCAAGTGGCCGAGGGCAACCTGCATGTGCCGGGTGTGGACAAGAGCAAGCCGAGCCAGGAATCCCCGCAGCTCTGACAGCTGTACACCATCGTGATGCGGTGATGTCCCTGTGGCGAGGGAGCGTGCTCCCGCTGGGCTGCGAAGCGGCCCCAAGATTTTGCGGTTGCTACGCAACCGAGCGGGAG
>NZ_JABAEE010000119.1:0-13321 GCF_023701885.1 Pseudomonas sp. CG7
GATACCGTGCCGGCCACTCTCCCTCGCGGGTGCGGACACACCAGTGATAGCTACGGCCTCTTTCCCCGCGCGCACCCAATCTTAAGCCGAGCACTTGTTTGCTGCGCGACAGCGCAGCGTCGGCGACGCGGCGGGGACTCCCTCGCCACAAGGGCCAACTTTCACCCGTCAAATCGCGGCAACATGCTCCAGGCTGTTCAAGACATTAGGCTTGCCAGCCTCCTGCGCCAACGCCACACACTTCAACGCCAGGATCATCGTCGGATCAACAAGCGCCACCCTATGCCCGTTGATCTCGAACGCCTCGCAATGCCCCAGCACCAGCGGCAACTCCGTGCACCCCAGGATCAGCACGCCCGCGCCCAACTCACACAAATGCTCGGTCGCCAGTAGCAACTGCTCCTTGCAAAGGCCTTGCGTGAAGCCGGCCTTGATACCCCGCGGTCCGTAGATAGCGTCCATGACCATCGCCTGATAATCGACACCGGGCGTGAGGACCTGGAGCCCGGCATGGCGCGCCGCCTGGTGATAGACCTGGCTCTGCACCGTACCGGACGTCGCCAGCAGGCCAATCGCCTGGCCCGAACCATAGGTGCGCGCTATCCACTCCACCGTCTCGCTCAACATGTTCACGATGGGCACCCTCAAGTGCGCCTGGATGCGCTCGACGAAGGCATGGGCGGTGTTGCAGGGAATCGCGATGGCGTTGGCGCCGGCGCTTTCAAGACGTTTGCAGGTGGCATACATCGCCATCGTCGGATCGGACTCGTCCCGCAGCAGGCTGGCCGTCCGATCCGGTATCTGCGGGTTTTGCTCGACCACCATCTTGATGTGGTCCTGGTCCCTTCCCGCCGGCGTGTTGGCCACCACCTTGGCCATGAAATCCACCGTGGCAGCAGGCCCGACGCCGCCCACGATGCCCAGCTTGAACGGTGGGCGCCTGGGCTGCTGGTCTAGCGTCGCGAAGTCGGCGTAGATCTCATTGATATCCAGCACGGTAATCCCGCGACGCTGCAAGTCGGCACACACCAGGGACAGCTCGGTCATGCCAGGCAGGATCACCGTCGCCCCCTGGGCCTGCAACGACAGGCACGCCTGGTAGACCGCTTCAAGCGGCGCGCCCTCGAGGTGACCGTCCTTGATGCCGTTGAGACCGTACATCGCCTCCATCAACTTCGCTTGAGTGTCTGCGTCGGGGTAAACAATCTGGAAGTCTTTGGCAAAATGTCGCTCGAACAAGCCGCAATGGCGCACGAAGTCGGAGGCGATCACCCCCAACGTCGTCCGGGGCGACACCGTATGGCGGACGTGCCGGGTCAAGGCCGCCATCATGTCCAGCACCGGAATGCCCAGTTCCTCCTCGATTTCAGCACGAAAGGTATGGCTGGCGAAGCACGGAAGCATCACCGCATCGAAGCCACTGTCCTCGAACGACTTGCACACTTGGAACACATAGAACTTGCGCGACGTCATGCTCGCGCCCTGGTCCAGCGGCAGCAGCACGTCCTTGAAGGGGTGCTGCTCGAACAGGAAATGGTAGCGCCCCTGATCCTCGAGCACCGCCCGGGACTTGACCAACTTGTAGAACAGATCGCCACCGGCCAGTGACCCAAGCCCGCCAACGATACCCAACTTGCGCACCACACTAACCTTGCGACTCGACTTCGCTTTAGCCTTCATGAATGTCTCCTCAAGCCACCGGCACCGGCTCGGATCGCGACCGAATAGGAGCATGTACATCCTCGTCCTCGTCGGCTTCTTCGGGGGGTTCGGACTTGGCGACCACCGCCGTGGCAATGCTGTTACCCACCACGTTGGTGGCGGTGCGGGCCATGTCGAGGAACTGGTCGATGCCGATGATCAACAGCAACCCCGCCTCGGGCAGATTGAACATCGGCAACGTGGCCGCGACCACGACCACCGAAGCCCGGGCGACACCGGCCATGCCCTTGCTGGTGATCATCAACGTCAGGAGAATCAGCATTTGTTGAGTGAAACTCAAATCGATGTTGTAGGCCTGGGCGATGAACAGGATGGCGAACGCCTGGTACATCATCGAACCGTCGAGGTTGAACGAATAACCCAACGGCAGCACGAAGCTGGACACGCGTTTTGGCGCGCCAAACTTCTCCAGCGCCTCGATGGTTTTCGGGTAGGCGGACTCGCTGCTGGCAGTGGAAAAGGCCAGGAGAATCGGTTCGCGAATGAGCTTGCCAAGGTGGAAAACCGAGCGGCCAAGGAACAGGTAGCCAGCACCGAACAGCAACACCCAAAGGATCAAGATCCCCAAATAAAACTCGGCAATCAACTTGCCGTAATCCACCAGCAACCCAAGCCCCTGAGTCGTAATGGCCGAGGCGATGGCGGCAAACACCCCAATCGGCGCGAAGGCCATCACGTAGTCGGTGATCTTGAACATCACCTTCGCCAACTCCTCGATGGAGTCGGTGATCCGGGTGTGGCCCGCCCGCTTCACGCCCGCCAATGCAAAGCCGAAGAACAGCGAAAACACCACGATCTGCAGGATCTCGTTGTTGGCCATCGCGTCGGCAATGCTGCGGGGAAACACGTGGCCTATGAACGCCTTGAGACTGAAGTCACCGGTATTGACCGGCACGACCACAGCCGCATGCTGGGCCACGTCCATGTTCAGCCCGGCACCGGGTTGGAACAGGTTGACCAGCCCCATTCCGCTCAACAGCGAGACGACCGAGGCGGTGACAAACCAGGCCATCGCCCGCGCCCCGATCCTGCCGACGGAACGGGAATTGCCCATGCTGGCGATACCGCCCACCAGCGTTGCGAAGACCAGGGGCGCGATGATCATCTTGATCATGCGCAGGAAAATATCCGTGACCATCGAGAAGTAACTGGCGATCTCTTTGGCACTTTGCTCGCTCCCTGCGAAATGGTGACACGCCCAACCGACCAGCACGCCCAGGGCAATGCCCATTGCAATACGACGTGGGAGCTTATTCTTCTTCACGGTGCTGTCCTCAAGTAGTTCTTGGAGTTTTTTACTTGGCAGAATCGATTCTAAGGAGCGGACTCAAGAAGATGATGAGTAATCCAGCTAGCCCCATGCGCTTTTGGAATAGTTAGCGAAAGGCCGCGCTATGCCGGGAGATCGCGCAGTAAAATCGTGCTCTCACCGCGGGAGTTCTCGATATGCAACTCAAATGGCTGGACGATCTTCTGGCGATTGGCGAATGGAAAAACTTCTCCCGCGCGGCCGAGGTACGTTGCGTGACGCAATCGGCCTTGTCCCGGCGTATCCGTTCACTGGAGGAATGGGTGGGGGTCAAGTTGGTGGACCGGGGCACTTACCCTGTCCAGCTCACTCCCGCGGGGGTCACCTTCTGCGATGAAAGCCGAGAGGCGCTCGCCGGGTTATTGAGGGTGCGCTCGACCCTGCGGGACGTGGAACGCATGCCCGGACGCTCGATCCAGATCACCGCCGGCCACAGCCTGTCGATGACCTTCCTGCCCAAGTGGCTTTCGCAGTTCCAGCCACACAACGAACAGTTCAACGCCCGGGTGGTGGCCGCCAATATTCATGATGCCGTCATTGCACTGGAGGAAGGCAGTTGCGTCTTGATGATGGTCTACCACCACTCGCTCGCCCCCATCCTGCTGGACCCCGAGCGGTTCGGCAGCCTGGTGCTCGGCCACGATGCGTTCATCCCCCTGTGCGCGCCCAACCGCAAGGGCGAACCGCTGTTCCGCCTGCCCGGCCGCGCCGGCAAACCGGTGCCCTACCTGGCGTACACGGCAACGACGTTCCTCGGTCGCGTCGCCGACATCGTCATCAACAACGGCCCTGAACCGATCGCGCTGGAGCGCTGTTATGAAGCGGACATGGCGATGCTACTGATGCGCATGGCCATCGAGGGCTACGGCGTGGCCTGGTTGCCGCAGAGTGCGGTGGCCGACGAGTTGGAGCGCGGGCTGTTGGTGCGGGCCGGTGGCGAACAATGGAGCACGCGATTGGAGATTCGCTCGTACTGTGCGCTTGCCAATCGCAACCCGACGATGCGCAAGCTGTGGAAAACGTTGGAAGGGGCTTCGTTGCAGCGGCCGGGCAGCGCGCCCTCTGCGCCCACGGAGGCGAATTGATCAACGTTACTCAAGCACTGCTCACAAGTTTTACTGTGGGGGCGAGCTTGCTCGCGATGACGGCAGCACATCCAGCCACTCATCAACTGACCCACCGCTATCGCGAGCAAGCTCGCTCCCACAGTGGATTTAGGGTGTACGCACTGTCTGTGAACACCCCGGAAAAAACTGTGGGAGCGAGCCTGCTCGCGAAGACGGCAGCACATCCAACCTCTCTACCAACTGACCTACCGCTATCGCGAGCAAGCCCGCTCCCACAAATCGCTGGCTGCAAAGGATGGTGAGTCAGGCAGGTGACCTTAAGAGATCACCCACTTCCATTACGACGCCAAAATCTGCGCCTGCAACCGCCGCCCAATCACATCCAGCAAATCACACCCGTCACGCAGGGGAATCGCTAGCACTTGGGCGAAATCATGGAGTACCACCGCATCCGTACTGATGTCGGAACGCATGGCGAGGTTTTCCAGTAACTGGGTGACAGCGGCAATGCGGTAAGCGGCGGTGTCGTGCAGCACGTCCAGCGGCGCTTCTGTGTCGATCAAGAGCGCGTGGAAATTGTTTTCGATACCGGTGATGGGCATGTAGCGGGACATGAGGGGTTACTCCTGCGGGGATGGGAGGTCAGTGGCGGATTGGGATGCCGCTGGCAAAGGGAGCGAATCCGGGATCGAGCTTCGGATATTTAGCAGGAGATGTTCGTGGGTGACGCTAGACGAAAGCCACCTTGGATTGGTTGTGGTTTTCGGAGGGTTGGGGGTGAGCTTTTTCATTTGGCTAACTTCCTGAGTAAGAGAAATATCTGCCAGCATCACTTCCACACGATGGGTGGCAGCTGTACGCGGGTGTGGAAGACCGGCACTCAGGAACCCGGCGCGCCCTAGGACGCCCCGCGTACAGCCGCCGTAATTTAACAGCAGACATAAGAAAAGTGCCTGCTTTAAATTTTGCGGCGCTACGCGCCTCTGAGTCAGGGCTTCCACACCCTGCCGCTGAATTTGCAGCGACGGAGAGAACTTAGCGCATGGGGTGATCGGGTGGATAGTCAGCGGAGAGCGACGCGTCTTGAGGGAAATTTCCGATGGGGGTGTCCGGCGTTGGACTCAGTAGTTCAGTTGATGGGACGCAAGAATGATTTCGATACGAATGAGCGCGCAACGCCATAAGCGAGAGCTGAGGTTTCATCGTATGGTTGAACGCACCCGTACTGCCCGCAAGCCAAACGAAAGGGCTGACACAGGGTCTTTTTTATACATATAGAATATGCATAATGACAACATTCAGAATTCAATATGATCCAGCAAAAAACGTCGCGAACAAGAAAAAACACAAGGTGAGTTTGGCTGATGCCGAAGCTGAGTTTTATGACGAAATGGCTCTTGAGCGAGAGGATAATGATCACGATGAAAAACGGTGGATTATCATGGGGCAAGACGCCTGCGGTCGTGTACTCGTCGTTGCATACACCTACCGTGAGCCAAATTTCGTTCGCCTTATCAGCGCACGACTAGCCTCCAAAAAAGAACTGCGTCAGTACCTAGGAGGTTGAACCTCATGAAAGAAGAATACGATTTCAGCACAGCCAAGCGTGGGGCGGTTGCCAGCAGCAAAGGCAAAACCCGCATAACCATCATGCTTGATGATGACGTCATCGAGGCCGCTCGCGAACGCGCCGAAAGTGCTGGTACTGGATATCAGACCATCATCAACAATTTACTGCGTCAGGCTCTGGTATCTGAAACTGCCCACAATCTGGCACCGGCAGCCCAAAAGCGAACCCGAACAGTCAAACCCTATGCAAACGGCATTACCCGGTCCGATGTGAAGGATCTGGAAAAGCGACTAGCCGCTATGACTGAAGAGCTGCACAAGATGGTGGACGCATCTAAGCCCGGTAAAGCCAAAGCATCGGTATGAACTGAGAAGATCCGATTTACTCAGGGGCAAGGCACTGTCTTAACTCAGTGCCTTCACCCAGACCGACAATAATCCGCTTGCCCATTTTCTCCCCCACCTCCAACGCCTGCCCATCCCGCTGCTTCCCCCGCCGCGCCAACCCCACCAGTCGAGGAATCAACTCCCCTTCCGGCAAGTGCCGCCAGAATCGCCCCGGCATGTGCTGACGCAGCGCCTGGGGATTGAGCCGCGCCGGGTTGAAGATGTGCTTGTAATAAGTTCGCCACAGCTCCGCGCCGGGATCCTCGGCGTGACGCGCCCAATGCTGCCATTGCTCGGGGCAACGTCGCCGGTAATCCAATGACTGCCCATCAAAACGGATGCCGTCGCGCGGCGTTGCGATCAGCCAGCGTTGCTGTCCCAGTCGCTCGGCAAAATGGCCGCTGGCGCTTTCGAGGATGTCGTGGGCGGGCTGATGAAAAGCGACCAGATCCAACTGCAGTTGCTCGGCCAATGGCTGCGGCAAGGGAATAAAGCGCACGAAGGCATGCAGGTGATGAGCCTCGCGTTGCACCTGCTTGATCCGCCGCTGCAATTCACTGCCCAGGCGGTCGCCGGCGAGCATGGCCGTGCGGTCGCCATGGGCAACCCGCCAAAGCACTTCGTACAACAGATTCCAGCGTTGTTCGCCCTGGTAGCGGCCAGCCTGTTCGAGCTGAGTCAGCAAGGCCGCAGGGACCCGCGTACGGAACGGGCCAAGCCCTTGAGGCAGCGCTGCCGGCACGGCCAATAGATCGGCCATCGGACCTTGGGCCCAAGTGACATCGCTCGGGTCGATACCGGGGCCAAGCAACGGTCGAGCCTGGTCGCGCCACGTGGAGAAATCATCCTCACAATCCAGGGCAATCACGACCACAGCCCCATCTGTTCTGGCCGCTGGGGGTCGCGCAACCGCGCCCGTAGCAAACCGCTGCGCACCTGGGCGTCGTCAGGCCGGTAATCGCTGGTCACAATGCACGGTCGCGCCTTCTCCAGCACGCACCGCAACTGCACCAGGTCGTCATATCGCACCCGTCGCTCCCGGCGCAGAGCAACCAGACGTTGCACGCTACGCAGGCCAATCCCCGGAATACGTGCCAGCAATGCGGGTTCGGCGCGATTGATATCCAGCGGGAACACCTCACGATTGGCCAGCGCCCAGGCCAACTTGGGGTCGATGTCCAAATCCAGGTTACGGGTTTCACTCAAAAGCTCCCCCGCCTTGTAACCGTAACCGCGCATGAGAAAGTCGGCCTGATACAGCCGATGCTCCCGCAACAACGGCGGTGCCGACAGGGGCACGCTGGCGGGGCTGTCGGGAATCGGGCTGAACGCTGAATAGTAAACCCGTCGTAAACCGTACCCCTGGTAGAGCGACTCGGCGTTGCTCAGGATGGCGTGATCATCAGTGGCATCCGCCCCCACAATCACCTGCGTGCTCTGCCCGGCCGGGGCGAAACGCGGCGCTCGCGGCTCGCCGACTACCGCCTGTTGCCCCTGATGGATGGTGCCCATGGCCTGGCGAATGGTCGTCAATTGCTTCTCTGGCGCCAGGCGCTTGAGGCTGACATCGGAGGACAACTCGATATTCACGCTCAAGCGATCAGCCAACCGCCCCGCTTCCTCGATCAACAGCGGATCGGCATCGGGAATAGTCTTGAGGTGGATATAGCCACGAAACTGGTGCTCCTCCCGCAACAACCGCGCCACCCGTATCAACTGCTCCATGGTGTAATCGGCCGAACGAATGATGCCGGAACTCAAAAACAGCCCACTGATGCAGTTGCGACGATAAAAATCCAAGGTCAGCCGCACCACCTCCTCCGGCGTAAAACGCGCCCTCGGCACGTTGCTGGAACGACGGTTGACGCAATACTGGCAGTCGTACAGGCAAAAATTGGTCAGCAACACCTTCAGCAAAGAAACGCAACGTCCGTCCGGCGTATAGCTGTGGCAAATGCCCATGCCATCGGTGGCCCCCAGCCCCTCACGACCACGGGAGCTACGCTTGGGAGCACCGCTGCTGGCGCAGGAAGCGTCATATTTGGCAGCGTCGGCAAGAATGCCGAGCTTGGCGATCAGTTGCATGGAACGCTCTCGAATACTGGATATAAATACAGTATTTTGAGGCACGCCGAGATGCAAGCGCCGTTGGTCATTTCCGCGACATAGGTCATGCCAACGGGATGGGCTATAATCCGCCCATCAACGCGATTTGAGGTCCAGCCCATGGGCAATGTCAGCCTTGAAACCAAAAAGGCCTACGCCGCGAGAACACGTAGATCCAACTACGCGGCCAGCCTCCGTCTGGAAGGTTTCAAAACGACCTTCGCCGACGGCGAACACAAAATGCCAACGCGTGAAGAGGTCTTGAAGGCCTTCACCCAGACCAGAACCTGATGCCTGATAAATATGGAGTCGGTGAAGACGCTTATTGCTATCCCGGCTCCACGGTCCTTCGCAACAACTCGATATCCGTGACGATCCGACCCTAAGCGAAGCCGAACAACAGCTCTCGGCCATCGCAGCGGACAACGTCGAATTCGGCCCTCCTCCCTACAGCCTGGCCTACCTTCAAAACATTCATCGAATTCTCTTTTCGGACTTGTTCGAATGGGCTGGAGAGTTGCGCACCGTTGGCATGTCCAAACAAGCCACCCGCTTTTGCCAACCTGAGTACATGGAGAAGGAAGCCAATAAAATCTTTGCCAACATGGCCGAGGCAAACTGGTTCGAGGGCATGGAAAGGGCTGAGCTGATCGTCGCCGTTGCAGAGGCCTATTCCGACATCAATGTCGTACACCCCTTTCGCGAAGGCAACGGTCGTGCGCAGCGGATTCTGTTTGAACACCTGATCATGAACGCCGGGTTTGAAATCAGTTGGTGGGGGATTGAGAAGGACGAGTGGATCTACGCCAATATCGCGGCTTACAACTGCGTCATGGGGCCGATGGAGTTGGTGTTCGAGAAGTGCATTGGCAAGACCATTCAGCCATAAAACGTGACGTCTACTCCGGATAGACGCTCGTCCAATCCCTCGTCCGATCCAGACAATTCTATGCCCCACGTACTGTAATCCCCTCGCGCCGCTTCAGCGTAGTCACGATGATGGGTATAGCAACTTCTCAAAGCCTCGGCGAACCTAACTATCCCGCTAAACCACATCGATTCGTAGCAATTTTTAAGCAACCACTACCTTGTCCAGCCTGCTGCTATGCTTAGGTCTTCTCGAACGGAGTATATCGTACGGAAACCGGTACGAGATTTACTTCAATTCGCCCTGCCCCGTAGAGCAGTTATTTCAAGGATGGCATGCTCAAGCCAGCTCAATAGACCATGAGCCCCGCTTTTCCTGGTTACCGTAACGCTGGAACCACCTACCGTCGTAGAAGCCACTTCCTTCCTGCTGCAGTGTCGCGGTATAGAGATAGTCCTCCTCCTCAATCTCTTGCCGTATTTCGAACTGCCCCTCAGCAACTTGTCGAGCGTGATAGGTCACACGGCTACCAAACTCGTCGACATACTCGATGATCATTGCTTCCTCGCGTACCACCACCTGACAGGGATTAAGCTTTTCGCGATCAACACCATCGGTAGTGTGGTACATGCGTGAATCTGGAAAAATCATAACGAATTCCTATTTTTATGGTTTGCTTGGCACCAACCACTTTATCCTCAATCCATACACACGGCATCGCTGGTTAACCCGCCGAGGGGTTTGATCAGATGAGCTACTGCCTCCCGGTCACGGCTCAAGCTAGCCCCCATCACATCTTCAAAGCTTGGAAAAACAACCGCGCCAATGAGGACACCTGGACAGCCTTCAACTGGGGAGGCATGGAGTCGCATTAAGTAAAGAGCGGCACCGCCGATATACGCTTCAGCGCAGCGTTCGTGAGGAGGGAAAAGGGAATGAGGCGGCCCACCAGGCTCGCCGCGCTTTGTACACGAAACACGGACCTTGGCCCGACTCGCAGGACGATACTGCAGATTCAGTGACCACCCCTAATGTTGACACATAGGAGGTAGTCGCTCTTTTCACATGAGCGAGTAACGAAGCATGAAAACTCTCAATAAAATTTTGATCTTAACGCTCCTTACCCAAGTCGCGGCATGCGTAAGCAAGCCTTCAAGTGCGTACGATAGTGGATGGACTGAAAATACCAACGAGGACGCCTACAGCAGTTGCGGGCGCTACCGATGGGATAATAAGTTCAAGGAACCTTCGGTATTACAAAATCTTGTTGCGTCAGGCGCCCTCTCCAGCTCACAAGCACAGCGAGCGGAGAAGCAGGACGTACGCGTCGGTGATCCAGAATGCCTAGCCTATGCGGCCTATGGTTTGAATCGAGCCAAAATTGGGTTTCAGAGAAATGAAAAAGGTCAGGTCACTGAAAAAACTGCCACCTACCTTTGCTTCAACAGTGCGCCGGCCTGCTCAGGTATCCGTGTTCATTTCGCCGATGGAAAAGTCTCCCGTATCAGCACGGTGAGTGAGTAATCCATTCTGTCGCTCATGAACAGCGGGGCATCGAAGCATTGATAGGCTTCGTGCATATGCCTGACAAGCCGCCAATGCGATCAGGCCCACGGTCGACGGCATCGCTGATGCCGATAACTCATTGAGCCTGCACGGTCACGTTAGGAAAAAAGGGGACGGATTTATTATCCCGTTACCGAAACAAAGCTAATCAGCAAGCAGCAAAAAGCCGCCTCATCGGCGACTAATTATCTTGCGAATAAATATCTGGTGACTAAGCCTTCAGTTCTTCTGGTGTATGCGTCTTGAGCCAATCGGCCAAAGCGGCGTTCATCCGTGTTTGCCAGCCCGGGCCAGAAGCTCTGAATCTCTCCAGCACGTCAGCATCGAAACGAACATTGACGTGCTCTTTAGTGGTTACCGACTTGGGTCGACCACGCTTTGGCTTGAGCATTTCCTTTGCCTGGGCTTTGCCAAACAATCCAACAAGCACCTCGCTGGCTGGTTTGGCCTTGGCAAAGTCTTCGGTCGACCATTCGGGATTTGCCGTATCGACCCTCTCAGGACTGGGTTTCTTGGTCATAATTTTTGACCTCCCGTTTGTTGGCTTTTCGAAAGCTGATGACGTGCAAACGGAAGTCCACGTTCTTCGACGTTGCGAGCGTCTTTGGCTGGGTCATAGGTAAGCTGCATGCAATTATCGTAGCCACATTAAAATCGCCAATACAAGGTGCGCGTTGAAACGCTGACCGAGCATGCGCCCTGTCTGGTTGTTATCAAAGATTGAGTGGCCAGGCTTGAGAGCCCGGCAAGTACCCGACAAGCATCCCTGATAAACTGCGGCCATTCGCCCCAATGACTCAGATTCCCAATGTCCCTACAAACCGCCCCACTGTCCCGCCGCTTCTCCGTCGCCCCCATGATGGATTGGACCGACGCCCACTGTCGCTTCTTCCTACGCATCCTCTCCAAGCACGCCCTGCTCTACACCGAGATGGTCACCACCGGCGCCCTGCTCAACGGCGACCACGAACGCTTCCTGCGCCACCCCCCATCCGAACCCCTCCTAGCCCTGCAACTAGGCGGCAGCGTCCCGACCGACCTCGCCGCCTGCGCCCGCATGGCCCAGGAGCCCGGCTACGACGAGGTTAACCTAAACGTCGGCTGCCCCAGCGCCCGGGTGCAGAACAACATGATCGGCGCCTGCCTGATGGGCCATCCGGGTTTGGTGGCTGACTGTGTGAAAGCCATGCGCGATGCGGTGTCGATTCCGGTGACGGTCAAGCACCGCATCGGGATCAATGGGCGGGACAGTTACGAGCAGTTGTGTGAGTTTGTCGGGACAGTACGCGAGGCAGGTTGCACGAGTTTTACCGTGCATGCGCGGATTGCGATTCTGGAGGGGCTGTCGCCGAAGGAGAACCGTGACATCCCGCCGCTGCGTTATGACGTGGCCGCGCGGTTGAAGGCGGATTTTCCGGAGTTGGAGATTGTGCTCAACGGCGGAATCAAGACGCTGGAAGCCTGCCACGAGCATCTGCAGACCTTCGACGGCGTGATGCTGGGACGCGAGGCTTATCACAACCCGTATCTGCTGGCCGAAGTGGATCAGCAGTTGTTCGGCAGCACTGCGCCGATCATCTCTCGGGCCGAGGCGCTGGCGCAGTTGCGGCCTTATATCGCCGATCACTTGGCCGCGGGTGGGGCGATGCATCACATCACCCGTCACGTGTTGGGGCTGGGGACCGGGTTCCCGGGGGCGCGGCGGTTTCGGCAGTTGTTGTCGGTGGACATTCACAAAACCAAGGATCCGTTGGCGTTGCTGGATCAGGCGGGGCAGTTGCTGGAGGGGCGCTGACACGCGCAAGTTGACGCAAACGCGCTTGGTTGGAAATACGTAACTTGCATTTAACCCAGCACTCGCCTCCAAAAGGGTCGATTGGATCCACAATACTCGCGCCTTGCTCCAACAGTATGTAAAACTGTTGTGCCATCACGGATCACAAGGACGAGTATCCCCATGCAAGGGCAACATCCGCTTATTGAAAAGCTTTTTGAATTCGTCCATGCCGAGCGCGATGCGAACCTTCATCAACTCCTGCAAACCTGGCAGCGCCCGTTACATCAGAAGCTTGAAAAGGGCCTGACCCAAGGCTTCACGCATCTTGAAAAAGCCGACAAGGCTACTTGTCTTTGGGCGTATCTCGATGACAGCGAATCGCGCTTTCGTGAAGGGGACATGCTGCGCTTGCACTTGGGCGATCCGTCCACAGGGTTGTTATGCGCCCGAATGACGTTTGAGCGTGAAGAGGACGGCCGTTGGTTACTGAGCGAGAAACTGGCCAATACAGTCTGGGACAACTATCAGGACGGACCTTGCTACGCCGACATGGACGCGTTGGACCTGACGCCTCGCTATGAAAAGGCCTTGGAAGATATCGCCGATTCGATCAATGCCGATAACATCATTGTCCCGTTGCTCGGCGATGCGCCGGTCATCACATTCAACGACGCAGATCTGGATTACGCCGAAAGGTTCGCCATCAAGAACAAGTGTAACGAGCATCAGGCCCGGGCCGTTGCCATGGCTTTTGCCGCCGAGCAGATTGCTTGCATTCAAGGCCCGCCAGGGACAGGCAAGACCCGTGCCCTGGCGCTTATCGCCCAATTGCTGGTAGAGCGTCACGAGCGGGTGTTCGTCACCTCCCATACGCACATGGCTATCAATAATGCCCTGGCAAAGATTGCCGAGCGAAAAATCCCAACCGTGAAGACTGTCTCATATACACA